>NZ_OMPH01000035.1:0-4436 GCF_900312795.1 Ruegeria sp. AU67 | reverse complement strand
AAACGCACCCCATTGCATTCTTTGCACGTTGAGTTGGGGGGTAAGTTGGTTGATTTTGCTGGGTGGGAGATGCCTGTTCAGTATCCTTTGGGGATTATGGGGGAGCATAAGCAGTGTCGTGAGAAGGCGGCGTTGTTTGATGTGTCTCATATGGGCCAGGTGGTCCTACGCGGTGAGAATGTGGGTGAGAAGCTGGAAGCTTTGTGCCCGCAGGCCTACGCGACCCTGAAGCCGGGCAAGGCGCGGTACGGGTTCTTTACCAACGCGGATGGCGGGATCATGGACGATTTGATCGTGTCGAATGCGGGGGATTACTATTTCGTGGTGGTGAACGCAGCGCTGCGCCATCAGGACATTCCGCATATGCGAGACAATCTGGACGGCGTCGAAGTGACCGAGATCTTCGACCGCGCGCTGGTGGCGGTGCAGGGCCCGGCGGCGGAAAACGTTGTGGGTGATCTTTGCCCTGCCGCCCGCGACCTGAAGTTCATGGAAACCACTGAGGCCCCGATCAACGGCGTAGACTGCCGCATCTCGCGTCTGGGCTACACCGGTGAGGACGGGTACGAGATCTCGATCCCCGAGGACAAGGCGATCGAGGTCAGCAAGGCGTTCCTGGCGCATGAGGATTGCGAAGCGGCCGGTCTGGGCGCGCGCGACAGCCTGCGGCTTGAGGCGGGTCTGTGCCTCTATGGCAATGACATCGATCAGAGCACCTCGCCGATCGAGGCCTCGTTGGCTTGGGCGATCCAGAAGCGCCGCAAGGAAGAAGGCGGCTTTCCGGGCGCAGACCGCGTGCAGAAGGAACTGGCCGAAGGCCCTGCTAAAAAGCTGGTTGGCATCAAGCCCGATGGCCGCGCTCCAGCGCGTCAGGGCGTGGAAATCCAGTGCGCTGAGGGCAATACGATCGGCCAGATCACCTCGGGCGTATTTGGCCCCACGGTCGGCGGACCGGTGGCGATGGGCTATGTTTCCAAGGGCCACGGTGAGCCGGGCGAGACGGTGAACCTGATCATCCGGGGCAAGCCGCAGCCGGCGCAGATCGTGGCGCTGCCCTTCGTCAAACAGAATTACAAGCGTTGAAGTCAGGAGAGAGACAAACATGGCAACCTATTATTCCGAAGAGCATGAATGGCTGACCGTCGAAGGCGACACGGCCACTCTGGGCATCACCAAGCACGCGGCTGAACAGCTGGGCGACGTGGTGTTCGTGGAGCAGCAGGAAGCAGGCGATGAGTTTGAAAAAGGCGGCGAGATCGGCGTGATCGAATCCGTCAAGGCCGCCTCCGAGCTGTATGCCCCGGTCGATGGCGAGATCACCGAGGTCAACGAAGCGCTGGCCGACAACCCCGGCGCGCTGAACGAAGATCCCGAGGGTGAGGCCTGGATCTACAAGATCAAGATCGCGGATGCCGCGCAGCTGGAAGATCTGATGGATCTGGACGGCTACAAGGCCCTGATCGGGTAAACCCAAACGGCGGGTCCTTTCGCGGATCCGCCCCTTCATCTGGCTAAAAATATCCCCGCCGGAGGCTCCTGCCAGAGCGGCCGGGCGAGACATTCCCTGAGGAGCATGACCTATGGCCTTCAAACTGACTGATTACGAAGCCTATGACTTCGCCAACCGCCGCCATATCGGGCCCAGCCCGACGGAAATGCGCGACATGCTCAAGGTGATTGGCTTCAAGACGCTGGACCAGCTGATCGACGCCACCGTCCCGCCTGCGATCCGGCAGAAAGAGCCGCTGGACTGGGGTCCGGCGATGACCGAACGCGATGCGCTCTTTTACATGAAAGAGGTGGCGAGCAAGAACAAGGTTCTGACCTCGCTGATCGGTCAGGGCTATTACGGCACCACCACGCCGGCGCCGATCCTGCGCAACATCCTGGAAAACCCGGCCTGGTACACCGCCTACACGCCCTATCAGCCCGAGATCAGCCAGGGCCGGCTTGAGGCGCTGCTGAACTTCCAGACCATGGTCAGCGACCTGACTGGGCTGGACGTGGCCAACGCCTCGCTCCTGGACGAAGCCACAGCCGCAGCCGAAGCGATGGCGATGGCCAAGCGCGGCGGCCGGTCGAAGGCCAACAACGCGGCCTTCTTCGTGGACAAGAACTGCCACCCGCAGACCATCGCGGTGATCAAGACCCGGGCGGAGCCTCTGGGCATCGATGTGCAGGTGGCCGACCCGGACACGCTGGATGCGGGATCGGTCTTTGGCGCGATCTTCCAGTATCCCGGCACCCACGGCCATGTGCGCGACTTCACGAACGAGATCGCCGCCCTGCACGAACATAAAGCCATCGCCATCGTCGCCGCCGACATCCTGTCGCTGGCGCTGCTGAAGTCACCGGGTGAGATGGGCGCGGATATTGCCATCGGCTCGACCCAGCGCTTTGGCGTGCCGATGGGCTATGGTGGCCCGCACGCAGCCTATATGGCGACCAGTGACAAGCTGAAGCGGTCGATGCCCGGCCGGATCATCGGCGTGTCGATCGACGCGCGCGGCAACAAGGCTTACCGCCTGGCCCTGCAGACCCGTGAACAGCACATTCGCCGCGAAAAAGCCAACTCGAATGTCTGCACCGCGCAGGCGCTGCTGGCCGTCATTGCCTCGATGTATGCCGTGTATCACGGCCCCGATGGCATCAAGGCCATCGCGCAATCGGTTCACCGCAAGACCTCGCGCCTCGCCGCCGGTCTGGAAGAGGCGGGCTTCTCGGTCGAACCAGAGGTGTTCTTCGACACCATCACGGTCGAGGTTGGTCACCTGCAGAATGTCGTCATGGAGGCCGCTGTGGCCCGCGGCGTCAACCTGCGCAAGGTCGGCGACACCAAAGTCGGCATCAGCCTGGACGAACAGACCCGCCCCGAGACCATCGAGGCCGTCTGGGGTGCTTTTGGTATCGATCGCAAGGATGACAGCTCGAACAAGCTCTATCGCCTGCCCGATTACGCGCTGCGCGAAAGCGCCTATCTGACCCACGAGATCTTCCACAAGAACCGGGCCGAGGCCGAGATCACGCGCTATATGCGCCGTCTGGCCGACCGCGACCTGGCGCTGGACCGGGCGATGATCCCGCTGGGGTCCTGCACCATGAAGCTGAACGCCACGATCGAGATGATCCCGGTCACCTGGCCCGAGTTCGGCAATCTGCACCCGTTCTGCCCCGAAGATCAGGCGCAGGGCTATCATGAGATGATTGATGATCTGAACGACAAGCTGTGCCAGATCACCGGCTATGACGCGATCTCCCAGCAGCCCAACTCGGGCGCGCAGGGCGAGTACGCAGGCCTGCTGACCATCCGCAACTATCACGCCGCGCGGGGTGAGGCGCATCGCAATGTCTGCCTGATCCCGACCTCGGCGCATGGCACCAACCCGGCCTCGGCCCAGATGGTGGGCTATCAGGTTGTGCCAGTGCAAGCCGATGACAAGGGCAATATCGATCTGGCCGACTTCCGCGCCAAGGCGGAAAAGCATTCGGACCATCTGGCCGCCTGCATGATCACCTACCCCTCGACCCATGGCGTGTTCGAGACCACCGTTCAGGAGGTCTGCCAGATCACCCATGACCACGGCGGTCAGGTCTATATAGACGGCGCCAACATGAACGCCATGGTCGGTCTTTCGCGTCCGGGTGACATTGGCGGTGACGTCAGCCACCTGAACCTGCACAAGACCTTCTGCATCCCGCATGGCGGTGGCGGCCCCGGCATGGGCCCGATCGGCGTCAAGGCGCATCTGGAGGAACACCTGCCGGGTCACCCGGAATACGGCACCGCCGTGGGCCCGGTCTCGGCCGCGCCCTTCGGTTCGCCCTCGATCCTGCCGGTCAGCTGGGCCTATGTGCTGCTGATGGGCGGTGCCGGTCTGACGCAGGCGACCAAGGTGGCGATCCTGAACGCCAACTACATCGCGGCACGCCTGCAGGAGGCCTATCCGATCCTCTACACCTCGGACACGGGTCGGGTGGCGCATGAGTGCATTCTGGATACCCGCCCGCTGGATGAGGCGGCGCAGGTCAGCGTCGACGACATCGCCAAGCGTCTGGTCGATTCCGGCTTCCACGCGCCCACCATGTCCTGGCCGGTGGCCGGCACCCTGATGGTCGAGCCCACGGAATCTGAACCCAAGGATGAGCTGGACCGCTTCTGCGACGCCATGCTGTCCATCCGGGCCGAAGCGCAGGACATCATCGACGGCAAGATCGACGCGGAGAACAACCCGCTGAAAAACGCCCCCCACACAGTGCGCGATCTGGTCGGCGACTGGGACCGGCCCTACTCGCGCGAACAGGCCTGCTTCCCCCCAGGCTCCATGGGCGTCGACAAATACTGGTCCCCCGTAAACCGCGTCGACAACGCATATGGCGACAGAAACCTAATCTGCACATGCCCCCCAATGGACGCTTACGAAGAAGCCGCTGAGTAA
>NZ_OMPH01000017.1:0-197245 GCF_900312795.1 Ruegeria sp. AU67 | reverse complement strand
AAACGCGGTCAGGGCACCGGATACTCGGGCATCGAAAACCCGCTGTTCTTCAAAGAAAACACCCGCATGTTCTACGGCGACGCAAAGGCAAGCCTCGACAAACTACTGCCGATGATCGACTGAACGGAGCGGTTTGGTCCAAGTTACCTTGCGACCTGTAAAATCCCGCGCTTCTTTTGGAGCGGCAGATTGAGATTTGAAGCCGGTCTGTTCTGAACTTTGTCGGCGCACGCCCGGTCGCGGTGGGAGGCTTGGTTGAAGAAGCGGTCAGGCAAACAGGTGCCCGCGCGCGCGACCGGCGATTCGGCTCATCCCGCGCTGGCAACGGCACCGGGGACCTATGTGCGGGTTAAGGCAAGCGGTAGATTCCAAAGTCTTCCGCGGAATAATTCTGCAGCGCAGCAATAAAAATCTTGCAATGCCGCATTGCAGCATCCATATTGTCCTCAAGCTGATGAAAACCGGGGTGGGCTCGGTTCGGCAAAAGGATTTTAGACATGGCAAAGACGCAAGACTTCACCGCGACCCTGAAAGACGTTATGAGCGCGTTCCCTGTTGACACTACCGCTCTGGAAGGTGCTTTCAAATCGACCGCGACGCTGAACGAAAAGCTGTCGGGTGTTGCACTGGAAGCGGCTGAAAAGTCGGCTGAGATCTCGAACAAATGGACCAAGGACACCCTGGCCAAGCTGACCGAGATGTCGAAAGCCAAGGCAGAGCCTGCAGACTACGCCAAAGCGGCCACCGACTTCGCCAGCGCATCGGCTGAAGTTGCAGCTGAAAACATGGCAGCCTTCGCAGAGATCGCGAAAAAAGTTCAGTCCGAAACCGTTGAGATGCTTATGGCAGCTGGCAAAGACGTAGCCGAAGACACAACCGCGGCTGTCAAAAAAGCCACCAACGACGTGACCGCAGCTGCCAAGAAAGCAACTGCTGCCAAGTAAGCAAACGCCGCGAGGCGCACCCACTCCTCCCAATCGGTGCTATCGCGCAGGGCAGGTCGAAAGACCTGCCCTTTCTTTGTTGGTGGAGCGCCTTTTTGGTGCGCGTCTTGACCACACTGCGCCCTTGGTTGCGAAACGCCGTCCGGTGCAGTAAGCCACCTATTCAGTGTACACCGAGACCCATCCATGACCGCATCGTCAAACCCTGTTTTACAGCGCCAGCCGGCTTCAACAGGCCTTGTCACCAAGGCCGCGAGGCTGTCGGTTGCACCCATGATGGATTGGACAGACCGGCATTGCCGATTTGTGCACCGACTGTTCAGCCAGCAGACACTTCTATACACGGAAATGGTAACCGCCCCGGCGTTGGTGCGAGGTGGCGCATTGCATTTGTTGGACTTCAGTTCGCAGGAACACCCCGTCGCGCTGCAATTGGGCGGTTCTGACTCAGAGGAGCTGTCGCAGGCGGCCCAGCTGGGCGCGCAAGCCGGGTATGATGAGATCAACCTGAACTGCGGCTGTCCTTCGGATCGGGTGCAATCGGGTACATTCGGGGCCGTCCTGATGAAAGATCCCGCTCGTGTTGCTGATTGCGTTGCCGCGATGCGCGACGCTGTTGATGTCGAGGTGACGGTCAAATGCCGTATTGGGGTCGATGATCAGGATCCGGAACAGGTCTTGCCTGAATTCCTGCAGGCCATTCAGGCGGCCGGATGCCGACGCGTTACAATCCACGCACGCAAAGCATGGCTGCAAGGGCTTAGCCCAAAGGAAAACAGGGATATCCCGCCTTTGGACTACGATCTTGTGCATCGGATGAAAGAAGCGTTCCCGGACCTGCACGTTTCGATCAATGGCGGAATCACGTCTCTGGAACAAGCAAAGACGCAACTGAACGCCGGGCTGGACGGTGTCATGATTGGCCGAGCGGCCTATCACCAACCCACGGATATTCTGGCCCAGGCGGATGCCATGATCTTCGGCAGCGGGCAGGTAGCTGATCCGATTGATGTCGTTCACAAAATGGTGCCCTATGTCGAAAACCACCTTGCCGAGGGCGGCCGCCTGCACCAGATCACGCGTCATATGCTGGGCCTGTTTGCCGGACGTCCCGGTGCGCGTGCGTGGAGGCGGGCTTTGTCCGAGGGTGCGGTTCACGATGGGGCAGGCCCCGAGGTGATGCTGCAGGCGCTGGACAGCATCGCGCCTTTGGCAGAGGTTTGACAGCTACAGGATACGGCCAGTTGGCCGGTTTGGGGGGATGATGCCCGAGACGATGTTACTGGCCCAGATGCTGGGCCTTTTGCTTGTAATCGGGGCGCTGGCCGGTGTTTTGGCCGGATTGCTGGGTGTCGGCGGCGGCATCGTTTTGGTGCCAGCGTTTTTCTATGCGTTCCAAACACTTGGATATGGTGGCCCGCAATTGATGCAGTTGTGTCTTGCGACCTCACTGGCAACCATCATCGTCACCTCATTGCGATCCGTCTTGGCGCACAACAAGAAAGGCGCGGTAGACTGGGATATTTTGCGCGGTTGGGGGCCGGGAATTGCAGTTGGTGCAATTGTCGGCGTGCTGGTCGCCTCGGCGCTACGAACCGAAGCCTTGCAAGCCTTGTTCGGAGTGTTGGGCATGGTCATCGGCGCTTATCTGGGCTTGGGCAAATCGGAATGGCGGCTTGGTGATGTGATGCCAAAAGGCGTGAAGCGGGCCGTTTTGTCACCTTCAGTCGGGTTCCTTTCAGTTCTGATGGGCATTGGCGGCGGTAGCTTTGGCGTGCCGCTGATGAGTCTGTTCAACACGCCCATCCACAGGGCGGTTGCAACGGCGGCCGGGTTTGGCGTGATCATCGCCGTGCCTTCAGTTCTGGGCTTTCTATTCTTGGACATAGCGCCTGAACACCGCCCGCCGTTCACAATTGGCGCTGTCAATTTGATAGCATTTGCAATTGTCGTGACCATGACCATGATCACCGCGCCGTGGGGTGTGAAACTGGCGCATGCGATGGACCCCAAACCATTGAAGCGCGTGTTCGCGGTGTTTCTGACGCTGGTCGCCTTGAACATGCTTCGCAAGGCGTTGGGGCTATGACCGATTTTTGGGACAAGGGCTGGATCAGGTTTCCACACGATCCGACACTTGCCCAATGGGTTGAACACGCTTTGCCGCAAGCCCGCGCCTCGGTCACAGATCCAACCTTTGCGGAATGGCTGGATTGCGAAGGCACGTGGTTCATCGGCGTGGATGCGCTGGATAACGATCCAGAGGGCAGGGTGGGGCAATCAAACCTTTTGTCAGGTCAGGCGATGGGATTTATCGCCGAACATTACGGGCGGTTGCCACTGCACAAGGGGCAGGTCTCGGTCGTTTATCCCGGTTATCCCCGCCCACGTCGTGGCGAAAACGATGCCGCCAGCAGATACCGGCGGAACCGTGACGCGGCGCATGTAGACGGTTTGCGTCCCATGGGGCCGGATCGCCGACGACGGGTGGATGAGCCACACGCATGGATCCTTGGCATTCCGTTAACGGATGCAAGCGCGGATGCCGCGCCGATGGTTCTGTGGGAAGGCAGCCACAAGATTCTGGGGGCAGCCTTTCAGCGTGCCATGGAAGGCCAGCCCAAGGACAGTCTGCACCAGATCGACATCACCGATGTCTATCAGACCGCCCGTCGTGAGGTGTTTGAAACCTGCCCCCGTATCGAACTGCCTGCAAAACCGGGTGAGGCCTATCTGCTGCATCGCCACTGTCTGCACGGCGTCGCGCCTTGGGCCGAGGGGGCGACCGCCGGGCCGGATGGACGGATGATCGCCTATTTTCGTCCGGAATGCGCGGGGGGAGTAGCCGAGTGGATCGAATCCCCGTAACCTGTTGCCATTATTCAGGTTTGGAGGTTTTCGATGATTACGGTTCATACGCATTCTGAAGGGGCCCAGATTGAGGTCGAGCTGTCCGGCGAAGTGACAAGCAAAGATTACAGCGAGACATTGGTTCCGGCGATCGAAGCGGCGTTAGAGGCTCATGATGCGGTGCGTCTGTTGGCGATCGTGCAGCCAGAGTTCAAAGGTTATGATCTTGGGGCCGCGTGGTCCGATACCAAGCTGGGTCTCAGCCACTGGCGCGGGTTTGACCGTATTGCGGTTGCGGCTGATCAGGGCTGGGTGCAGACCAGCATCCGTCTGGCCGCGCCGATCCTGCCATGCCCCGTTCAGGTGTTTGAACTTTCGGAACTTGAGGCCGCGCACCGTTGGATGCGCGAGTCGCTGGGGGCCATTCATGTGACTGATCTGGGTGGACCCTGCGTGCAAATCAGCCTGATGGGCAAATTGGATCCCGAAGAGTACCAGCAGGCTGAGCGTGATCTGGATACCTTGCTGAGTTCAAAGAACGGGTTCCGTCTGTTGATCGACCTGCGCGAGTTTGACGGCTGGCAGGGGCTGACCGCACTGGCCGCGCATTTCCGCTTGGCCCGAGGGCATGTGGGAATGCTGGATCGCGCCGCCATCGTCGGGGACAAAACGTGGCAGCATATGGCGCAGCGTGTCGCCAGTCACGTTCTGGGTGCCCGCACGCAGTTCTTTCCTTCTGAGGATTTCGAAAACGCAAAATCCTGGCTTGCAGCCGGGTAAGGCGGCGGCCGGCAGAGCGAAAGATTTCGCCTGGCTTTACCATTACGTAAGGTTAAATTTTCGGCTGTTTATTTTTTCTTGATCAGTCGGTCAAAAAAAGATTAAACGTGTTTTAGTCTTCCGTATGACCACTTCGGAAGAACTTAAATGCTGAAGAGCGCCGCTGTGGGTTGCCACTCACTTACGCATGTCGTCGAACTTGATCCCCCCTCGGAGTTCAGACTGACCCGCAGCGGCGCGAATTCAGCCAAAAAGCCAGAAGTGGATATCAGGATTTGTTCATTCGCGCAGCCCGCCCACCGCGCCGTTTGGCAAGTCGGGGTTTGCGTGCAGGCAGATCTTCCATGATTTCGGCACGCTCAATGCTGTCCATTTTCGACCAGCGCGTGATCTCATCAATTGTGCGATAACAACCGGTACAGATGCGCTCGGTCGGGTGCACGACGCATATCTGGATGCAAGGGCTCTCGACCTCGTTCCTTTTCCAGACCATGTTTGTCATCGGTACACCCCGTTGCCCTTAAAGAAAGCGCAGCCTGTCCAGCGCTCCTTGTAGAATATAGCCTGCCGCAACGTGATCGATAACCTGTCCGCGACGTTTTCGTGACGTATCCGCCTCAAGAAGTGCTTTTTCCGCCGCGACTGTGCTTAGCCGTTCGTCCCAGAAGCTGATTGAAACCTCGGTCAGACGTGACAGATTTCGGGCAAAAGCGCGGGTCGATTGGCACCGGGGGCCTTCGGTGCCGTCCATGTTTTTGGGCAGGCCGAGTACGACACCACCAATCTCTCGGTCCGCGATGATGTCCAGCAATCGGGCCGAATCCAGGGTGAATTTCTTGCGTCGCACGGTCTCAAGCGGGCTGGCCACGCCGCGCATCCGGTCGGACACGGCCACGCCGATGGTCTTTTCGCCCAGATCCAACCCCATCAGGGCAGTCATAGGGGACAATGCGGCGGCGAAGTCTTCGAATTCGTCATATATCATTGCGCGATACCTGCCTGAAGTGCGGCAGCGTCGATGATCTCCAGCGCGTCGGCGTTTCCGGCAAAGACCGCCATGGCTTCGTTCCTGATGTCGATGGCGCGCTGTCCTTCGCCCAGAACGCCCAGTGCCGCGATCAGACGGGCCCAATCCTCGGGCGCTCCTCCTTCGGTGGCCAACCGGTCGGAGAGCTGATTAACCATGCCTCGGATCATCTCTTGTCGTTCTTCCGGGGTCAGCGCAGCGGCGGCCTCGACGTCATCCTGGCTTGGGCCGGGTCCTGCGGGGGCCGAAACCTCGGGCGCGTTGAACACCCCTGCGCGAAAGGCCAGCTCATCCAGTTGGGCCAGAATTGCGTCGACCCATGGCGCGCCGGCCGGTGCGTTGCGCAATGCGTCGGTCCAGATGCGATACCCGATGTCGGGGCGCCCGACCTGCACCATCATCTGGCCAAGGTAATACAGCGCCGGGCCATGTCGCGGATCGCGTTTTAACGCTTCGCGCAATGCAGCTTCGGCTTCGGGGGATACATATCCCCCCGCCGACAAGATCATCATTTCGGCCAGATGCGAATAAGCGTCTGCAGGGACAGCGTCGCCAGACAATTCGATCACGCGCTGCTGGGCCTTGTAAGCGGCCGAAAAGTTGCCTGCGTTCGCCTCGTGTTGCGCCAAAAGAACATGGCCTTGCAGGTCATCGGGACGCGCTTCAACGGTTTCACGCAACTGCTCCAAAAGCGCTGCATAACTCTCTTCAAGCTTGGGCAAGGGCGCAGGTGTTGTGGTGGCCTCGAATTCAGCCTGGCTGGGGCGTTCCGCGCGCAAGGTTTCCGCCTGCGCAATACGCAGCGACAGGGGTTGATCCGGCAGCCCCGCCGCACCCATCCGGTCGTACATCCAGGCCGCACCGCCGACCAGGATAAGACCCACGGCTGCGATCGTGGTGACCGAGGCCCAAAGTGGCGGTCCCGGTCGGGTGGACTGTGCCTGTATCTGTGCGTCTGCGGCCAGAATACGGCGTGAAATCTCGGTGCGTACACGCTCGGCATCTGCTTCCCCGATGACACCTCGGGCCAGATCCTTGTCCACGCCCGCCAATTGTTCTCGATAAACACGCAGGTCATAGGCCGCTGCGGGTTCGCGTGTGTCACGCGAGCGCAGGATAGAATAGCCTAGGAACACTGCAGTCACGGCAGCTGTTAGGATGATCAGGACCCAGAACGACATGGCTTCTCCGAAGTGGCTGCCCTGACTTAGACCTCTCGGCGGGCCGACAAAAGGGACAAATGGCCGCTGGCCGACTTCGTGTCGCAATAATGGGGCCTATGTCGCAATAGTGCGATATTACGGCGTTGAACGGCAGGGGCGCGCTGGCGTTACGCGGCATATCTTCGCGCAATCACCGAACCGGATGGATTCGCCTATGAAACACTATTCAGCCTTTGCTGTAGCGCGCGAAGCGCTGCGCTATCACACCGGATGGGAACGCGCCTGGCTTTCGCCCGAACCCAAGAAGAAATACGACGTGATCATTGTCGGTGCGGGCGGTCATGGTCTGGCCACAGCTTATTATCTGGGTAAGAACTACGGCATCCAGAATGTCGCCGTGATCGAAAAAGGCTGGCTGGGCGGTGGTAACACTGGTCGGAACACGACTATCATCCGCTCGAACTACCTGCAGGACGCTTCGGCAGCGATCTACGAAAAAGCGCGCAGCCTGTACGAGGATCTAAGCCAGGAACTGAACTATAACATCATGTTCAGCCCCCGTGGCGTTATGATGCTGGCCCAGACACAACACGAGATTCGCGGATACCAGCGCACGGCGCATGCCAACGCATTGCAAGGTGTTCAGACCGAATGGATCACCCCCGAACGCGTCAAAGAGCTGGTGCCGATCATAAATATCGACGGCCCGCGCTATCCGGTTCTGGGCGCATTGTGGCAGGAACGCGGGGGCACCGCTCGTCACGACGCCGTGGCTTGGGGATATGCGCGCGCCTGTTCCGCAATGGGCATGGACATCATCCAGCAATGTGAGGTCAAAGGCGTCAGGTCTGAGAATGGCCGCGTTGTTGGCGTCGATACTACCAAAGGTTCGATTGACTGCGACAAGCTGGGTATGGTGGTTGCGGGCCATTCCGGTCAGCTGGCCGAGATGGCGGGATTCCGTTTGCCGCTTGAGGCGATTGCCCTGCAGGCGTTGGTGTCCGAGCCGATCAAGCCCTGCATGGACGTGGTGGTGATGGCCAACACCGTGCATGGTTACATGTCACAGTCCGACAAGGGTGAGATGGTGATTGGCGGCGGCACTGATGCCTTCAACAACTACACCCAGCGCGGCAGCTTCCATCATATCGAGGAAACCGTTCGGGCACTGGTCGAAACTTTCCCGATGATCTCGCGCCTGAAGATGCTGCGCCAGTGGGGCGGGATTGTGGACATGACCGGTGACCGGTCTCCGATCCTGTCGAAAACGCCACTGGGCGGCTGCTTTATCAACTGTGGCTGGGGCACGGGTGGCTTCAAGTCGATCCCTGGATCGGGATGGGGCATGGCACAGCTGATGGCCACGGGTCATTCACCGCTGACCGAAGCCTTTACGCTGGATCGCTTCAAAGAGGGCCGCTTCATCGACGAAAGCGTCGCGGCCGGGGTGGCACACTGATGTGTGGACTAATGTTTATCCCTGCATATTCCCCTGCACACAATAGTTGCGTTGCGATACCGTCAGATCGCGCTTGTGGTTTCGTTCGTTTGGCGCAAGGAGCACGGCTGTGAACCAGAACGACCTACCGACTTCCGTGCCGGGGCGACCCCGTAAATCAAAACTTGCCATGCGGGACTTCCTGCTTGCCTGTTTGGATGCTCGGGCCGAGCACGTGCACGTTGTCCAGGTCGGGGCAAATGACGGTAAGCTGGAAGACCCGCTTTTTCGCTATTGGTCAAAAGACACTTGGTCAGGTGTGCTCATTGAACCGCATCCGGTTTACTTCAAGGAACTTGAGGGCTTGCATGGCAAAAATCCAAACGTTGTCTTGGTGAATGCTGCGGTTTCTGAGACACCGGGCACGATGGCATTGTATCATATGGATGAACGCCTGAAAAGCAGCTGCCCGGGATGGTTGCGTGGATGTGCCTCCGTCGAAAAAGGTCGAATGGAAAGCGCGGTGCAACGTGCCAATCGTAAACAGGGATTAGCCATTCCGGAAAGCGCGGTTGTCAGCACAGAAGTGCGTACCAGACGTTTGGATGACATTCTGACTGAGCATAGAACTCGCAAAGCTGATGTACTTGTGGTGGACGTTGAGGGACACGAAGTCACTGTCCTAAACAGCGTCGACTTTTCCAGCCTCGAAACCAAGGTTGCCTTGATCGAATGCAATGTTGGCAATCGTGAAGCCAAGGGATCGATCGTTTCCACATTGAATGCTGCTGGAATGATTGCGTATCAGATTGCGGATGACATTGTCGGAGTGCGCCCGAACGCCATCACTATCCCCATCGAAGCCATGTTCCACTTTGAAAACATGGTTCCATTGGCTGTCGAAGAACAGCCCGTACCTACTCAATGAAAATAGGTGTGATGAACAAATGCTGATCCTGAATTGCCCCTACTGTGGCGTTGACGCCGAAGAATCTGAACTGTCCGCCGGAGGTGAGGCGCATCTGAAACGCTTCGGTCCCGGCTCGTCGGATGGCGAATTCCACGACTACCTGTTCATGCGTGAAAACCCCAAGGGCGTTCATTTCGAACGCTGGCGCCACAGCAACGGCTGCGGCAAGTGGTTCCACGCCGCACGCTGCACGCAAACGCTCGAAGTATTCGGAACCTATTCCGCCCAGACCACCGAGCCGCCGAAAGAACTCAAGGACGCAATCACTGCAAAGCGCCCTGGCTGGACGTGGAGAGAGTACGAATGATCCGCGCCGCCATCCCTAATTCCGCCTGCGAAAGGTACGCAACATGAGCACCCGCCTCGCAAAACAAGGCCGGCTGATTGACCGGTCGAAACAGGTCACATTCACCTTCAACGGCACTTCGTTGCAGGGGTACGAAGGCGACACGCTGGCCTCGGCCTTGCTGGCCAATGATCAGATGATGATGGGCCGGTCGTTCAAATACCACCGCCCGCGCGGTGTTGTGGCCAGCGGCGCGGAAGAGCCGAACGCTCTGGTCGGCCTGGGGCAGGGCAACCGGTTCGAGCCGAACCAGCGCGCCACAACGACCGAGCTGTTCAACGGTCTGACCTCAATTTCACAGAACCACTGGCCGAACCTGGAATTCGACATCGGTGCGGTGAACACTGCACTGGCGCGGTTCCTGCCGGCGGGCTTCTACTACAAGACGTTCATCCACCCCAAGCCGTTCTGGAAGCATGTCTACGAGCCGATAATCCGGCGGTCGGCTGGTCTGGGTAAAGCACCCGATAAGGACAACCGCGACGCAGATACCTATGAGCACTTCTACGCTTTCACCGACGTTCTGGTGATCGGTGGCGGTGTCGCCGGGTTGCAGGCGGCCATGGCGGCGGCCGAGACCGGCGCCAAGGTTCTGCTGATCGAGCAAACCGCGCATTGGGGTGGGCGTGCTCCGGTCGATGGCGGGACCATCAATGATGAGCCTGTGGATAAGTTCGTGGAACAATTGGTTTCCAAACTGGAAACAATGGACAACGTAATCATGCGCAACCGCTGCATGGGCGCGGGCGTCTACGACCATGGTTATGTGCTGGGGTATGAGCGTCTGAACGACCATAAACCGGGCACACAAGGTCCACGCCATCGCCTGTGGCGTATCCGGGCCAAGCAGGTCGTCACTGCGACAGGCGCAATCGAACGCCCGTTGTCTTTTGCAGGCAATGATGTTCCGGGTGTCATGCTGGCCGCGGCCATGCGCGACTATGTGGTGAATTGGGGCGTCACCCCGGGCGAACGTGTAATCGTCGCGACCAACAATGACGACGCTTATCGCACGGCGATCATCCTCAAACAGGCAGGTGTCGATGTTCTGCGTGTTATTGATGCGCGCACTGCGGCCGGACCGCTGGCCGAAGAGGCGCGACAGCTTGGCATCCGGGTCGACCCCGGCAAAGCCATTGCCAAAGTCAAAGGCGGCAAGCGCGTCAAAAAGGTTGAGATATGCAATCAGGAAGGCATCGGTGGCGCTCGCGAAGAAGTTGAGTGCGACGCAGTTGCCATGTCGGGCGGCTGGTCTCCGGTAGTTCACATGTGGTCGCATTGCGGCGGCAAGCTGATCTGGGACGACGCAAACGCACATTTCCGCCCCGATCCCGCGCGTCCTCCGCTGGGCGCGAATGGCGAAGGGTTTGTTGTGGCCGCAGGTGCCTCAAATGGCCCACTGGCGCTGGGTGATGTTCTGACTGACGCACATGCCGCAGGCAAAGCGGCTGCCAAGGCGGCTGGCTTCAAGCCGAAAAACACCAAGGCTCCGACTGGTGAGACCACGCAAGAGGCTGCTATGGAAGCGGTCTGGTTGATGCCCGCCAACGCCGATGTGCAACTGCGCATGAAATCGTGGCTGGACTTCCAGAACGACGTCAAGGTCTCGGACGTGCAACTGGCCGCGCGCGAAGGCTACGAAAGCGTTGAACATACCAAGCGTTACACCACACTGGGCATGGCGACCGATCAGGGTAAACTGAGCAACATCAACGGTCTGGCGATCCTTGCTGATGCATTGGAATCGGAAATCCCGAAGGTTGGCACCACCACCTTCCGCCCGCCGTATACCCCAATCTCGATGGGTGCGATTGGCGGCGAAGCGCGGGGTGAGGTGTTCCAGCCGATCCGCCAAACACCGATGCATGACTGGCACGACAAGAACGGCGCCGATTGGGAACCGGTCGGTCACTGGCGCCGGACCTATGCCTATGTGCGACTCGGTGAATCCGTGCACGATGCAGTGAACCGCGAGGTCAAGAACACCCGCGAAAACCTTGGTCTTCTGGACGCGTCGACACTGGGTAAACTGATCGTCAAAGGCCCCGACGCCGGCAAGTTCCTCGACATGATGTACACCAACATGATGTCCACGCTGAAGGTCGGCAAATGCCGCTATGGCCTGATGTGTTCGGAAAACGGCTTCTTGATCGACGACGGTGTTGTGGCCCGCATCGACGAGGATACCTGGCTGTGCCACACAACCACCGGCGGAGCGGAGCGCATCCATGCCCATATGGAGGAATGGCTGCAGACCGAGTGGTGGGACTGGAAAGTCTACGTCGCCAACGTGACCGAGCAATACGCGCAGGTCGCGGTTGTTGGCCCTAACGCCCGCAAGGTGTTGGAGAAATTGGGCGGTATGGATGTTTCGAAAGAAGCGCTGCCCTTCATGGAATGGCGTGATGGCAAGATCGGTGAGTTTGACTGCCGCGCTTACCGCATCTCGTTCTCTGGCGAGTTGTCTTATGAGATCGCGGTTCCCGCATCGCAGGGTCAGGCGTTCTGGGATGCCCTGATGGAGGCGGGCAAAGAATTCGGTGTGATGCCTTACGGCACGGAATGTCTGCACATCCTGCGGGCCGAGAAGGGTTTTATCATGATCGGGGACGAGACCGACGGCACCGTGATCCCGCAGGATCTGGGGCTGCACTGGGCGCTTTCGAAAAAGAAAGAGGACTACCTCGGAAAACGTGCCCATTCGCGCAGCCACATGGCCGATCCGGATCGCTGGAAACTGGTTGGTCTTGAGACTGTGGATGGTTCGGTCATGCCTGACGGAGCTTACGCAGTCGGCGAGGGCGTCAACGCCAACGGTCAGCGCAATATGATCGGGCGAGTGACCTCGACCTATTACTCGGCCAATCTGGGCAAGGGCATCGCAATGGGTCTGATTAAGCATGGTCCCGACCGCATGGGCGAGATCGTCGAGTTCCCGGGTACCGATGGCAAAACCTACAAAGCTAAGATCGTGGACCCGATCTTCTTCGATCAGGACGGGGAGAAGCAGAATGTCTGAACCCATCAGCGCACTGAACCACGCAAGGTATGATGGCATCGCCAAGGTCCGGGAATGTGGCCTGCAGGGTATGATTGCCTTGCGCGGCGACCTGTCCGACAAAGTGTTGGCCAAGGCCGTCAAGGACGCAACGGGTCAGAAAATGCCCGGTCAGCGCGAAGCCTTGGTCGACGGTGAGTCCGGCGTCTGCTGGATGTCCACCGATGAATTACTGGTGCTTGTTCCCTACGCCGAGGTTGAGGTCAAACTGACGGCCATGACCAACGCGCTAAGCGGTACACACGCGTTGGCCGTCAACGTCTCGGACGCCCGCGCCGTGTTCAGTATCTCGGCCAGCAATGCGCGTGAGGTGCTGGGCAAGCTTGCCCCGGTCGAGTTGTCGGCGGAGGCATTTCAACCTGGTCAGATCCGCCGCTCGCGCCTGGCGCAGGTGGCGGGGGCGTTCTGGATGGATGACGCTGAAACTTTTCGCGTTGTCTGTTTCCGGTCTGCCGCAGACTACGTGTTCAAGCTGCTTAAAGTAGCGGCGCAGCCCGGCAGCGAGGTTGGGGTTTACTGAACCGAAGTGAACTGAAAAGCCCCGGCCACACCGGGGCTTTTTATACCTGGTGAATACGCTGCAAACTCCATATCCATATGGTTTGTTGGCAGCGCTTGTATGCGCAAAACTGGCGCGATCCAGCCATGGCCGTCCGACTTCGTGATTTCACATCTGTATTCGACAGTATCAGCCAGAACTGATTGTGCAGAAAAGATCGTCTCAGAAATCCCCGTAGGCGATGCTGTCATTTTGCTTTCTCAAAAACTCTTCCGTGGGTGCTATTCAATTATCACTCGCCAGATTGGTAAGTGAGGAAACAACTACTTAGACAGGACTAGCAGCCGCATTACTAGTTAGAAAAAAGTACCGTACGGTACCGTGTCATTTCCGTTGGGCTGAGGGCTTTCTGAACATCCAGCGGGCGTCCGGTTTCGTCAGTAACTTCAGAATAAAAGGAGAGACTGCTCAGCAGGTCTGAGGTCCGCTGATGTCTGTCCTCTTCGGGCAAAAGCGGTGAGTGGAGTGAGAGGTACAGTGTAGGTCGCGTCTGTTTCAACCAGGGCAGGATCGTTGGCAGCACAAAAAACTCAGCCCCCTCAATATCCATCTTGACCAGAGATACGCCCGAAAGGTCATTCGCGGCCTCGAACTGGTCCCATGCGATCGTCAAGGCGTTGTTGCCATGTGTTCCGTCATGCAAAAGTGAGCTTGTGGAATCCCCCGGCTCGCCGCGCACCGACGCCATGCGGGCCACTCCGAACTGGTCCGACAACGCCACGCCAAAGGCCGAGACATTGCGGATGTCGTTCAGGTCGAGGTTCCAGGCCAGATGCCGAAAAGCCGTTGGGTCCGGTTCGAAACACCAAACGTGCCGCGCCTTGCGGGCACTGTACAGGACCGTGGGACCAATCCACGCGCCGATGTCCAGATAATCCCGATCTGCCGAAAGGTATTTGTCGAGCACGGCGAAGGTTTCAGGCTCCCACTTGCCATCGGATGCCTTGCGCCAAAATTTCGAATGATAAGGGTCCAGACGAAACGGCTCGCCATTCAGCTGGCCCGCATAGTATCCGCGGGCGCGGTAAAACATCTTGCGCGCCTGTGTAAGCATCGCCTGCCTCCGGGTTTTCTTGTCTCGGCTCTTGACCTGCGGCGGCTGCCAAAGCATTTAACCTTGGGAACCGCAACTTACATTTTTAACAGGGGGCCGATATGGCTTTTGAACTTCCTGATCTTCCTTATGCACATGACGCGCTGGCAGCCAAGGGTATGTCCGCGGAAACACTGGAATATCACCACGACCTGCACCACAAGGCCTATGTCGACAACGGCAACAAGCTGATCGCTGGTACCGAATGGGACGGCAAGTCGCTGGAAGAGATCATCGTTGGCACCTACGACGCAAACGCCGTCGCGCAAAACGGCATCTTCAACAACATCAGCCAGCTGTGGAACCACAACCAGTTTTGGGAAATGATGGGCCCCGGCGGCAACGCAATGCCCGGTGACCTTGAAAAAGCCCTGACCGAGAGCTTTGGCTCGGTTGATGAGTTCAAGTCGCAGTTCAGCGCGGCCGGTGCCGGTCAGTTCGGTTCGGGCTGGGCGTGGCTGGTTAAAAACGCAGACGGCTCGCTGGCCGTGACCAAGACCGAAAACGGCGTGAACCCGCTGTGCTTTGGTCAAACCGCTCTGCTGGGTTGCGACGTGTGGGAGCACAGCTACTACATCGATTTCCGCAACAAGCGTCCGGCCTACCTGTCGAACTTCCTCGACAATCTGGTGAACTGGGAAAACGTCGCATCGCGGATGTGATTTCCGACCTGACGCGGGTTTGAAAACGTGGCCTGTTGGCGGTGACGCTGACAGGCCCTTTCTTGTTTTAATAGCGTTTCCAAACACACCGCGAATTTGTTTCAGGCGGCATTCGGTCTTCCTTGTGCCCCTGCTTCCAAAAACGGGCAGGCCGCCACCTCAAAGCCGTCAGTTTCAATGGCTGAACCGGATGGTATTTCAAGCCATTCACTTTCTTCGGCGTCCAGTGGTTCTGAAGAGATAATGACGCCGTTACGCCCCTTTCGGTAATAGAGGCTTGGGGCAAATCGATCCGAGGCATAGCGCGCAGCGAACAGTTTCTCTCCGTTGGACCAGCACGCGGCGAACCTCATGAACGGGATCGCGCCATTCTTTCTGGACAGATCTTCCACTTGCAACACGGCGCGACCCATCGCACCGATTGGATCGGTGTCCAACCCCTCGCCATGTGCAATGAGGAATATTGCTTCGCTTTCGGTGGCTCCAAAACGATGGGTGTAGTGGCTGGCGGGGATCATTCCGTCAAGCTGTTGACGGATCTGTTCGTGACCTCCCGCTTGGCCATTGTGCATGAAACACCAGCGATCCATCCCAAAGGGGTGGCAGTTGTTACGAGACGTCGCCGTACCTGTCGATGCGCGTACATGGGCCAGAAAGAGTCCGGATTGCGTGTGATGGGCAAGTTGCTTCAGATTTGCGTCTGACCAGGCCGGGCGGGGGTCTTTGTAGAAGCACGGCTCTGGCCGTTGGGAATACCATGCCAGCCCAAATCCATCTGCATTTATGGGCGTCTTGCCAATAAGTGCGTTCCGGCTTTGCTCGACCAGCGATTGTTCCTGGTTCAAAACCAGCTCTTCAAGGTATCTCGGACTACCTACCCAGGCTAAGAAACGGCACATATTAGCTCCCACGTTTGATCTTGGGCGAAGATATCCTTTTCCAAAAGTGCAAGCATCACAGGTATTTGCTAAAAAAATGGCGATCACCTATCAAATGATTTACTGGTATGACGTATCGCCGATCAATTTCACGGCAACTTATGCGCCGATCAATCACAAGCGCGATCTAATTCGGCTTTCACGTAAAACCTGACCACGCCAAGACGAGTTCTTTTTCTACGTTCCAGACCAAGAGGCCAAAAGCCGCCCGAACACACCGACGAATCTTTATGATGATTCCGTAGCGGTCTGATTTTTCGCCGGGTATTTGGCTATGATGGCTGCAGTCCAACTTGCCCGGCCAGCCGTCGATGCCACCGCAGGAGAAAACCTGCCTATACGTCAACTTTCGAATTGAGACCTATTGTACGCCGTCCCGCAATACCTAGCTAAAGCATGCGGAGGGAGAGAGCCGCAAACCACTAAGAAAACGATCAGACAACGCGCTGAATGGCTTTGGCGCGTCTCGGAAAGCTGTGTCTGACGCATGAGGGATGGCCCAAAAACGCCATTACAGGAGAACACAATGGTCGAACTTGCACAGGGAACATGGGTTGTCATCGCTGACGGGGAAAAGGCGCTGTTCATGGAAAATATCACCGACGCCGAAGATCCCAATCTGGTTGTCGTATCCGTCGAGGAAAGCGACGGACCAAGGGCCAAGCCCTCGGACCGGTCCGGTCGTCGTTTTGACACTGCGCCGCATCAGAAATCGGCCGTGGAAGAGAGCAAATGGAAAACCCACGCGAAGTCACTGTTCGTGCAGGATGTCGCCAACCTGTTGAACCGTAAGGGTTTGAAAGGGGCCTATAAACGATTGGTCCTGGTGGCCAGCCCGCATGTTCTGGGGTTGCTGCGTCGACGGTTGCACAGCGAAGTGCTGGGCAAAGTGGTCGCCGAGGTCGATAAAACTCTGACCAATCATCCGATGCATAAGGTCGAACAGGTGCTGCGACAGCGCCTTGCTCCGGCGACTTGAATTTGGCGATAGCAAACGGGCGGTTCTGGCCGCCCGTACATCTGTCAGCCTAAGTCAGAACTTTCCTGAGCGTTGACATTGCAGCCTTCGGGCCATCGACCCAAGTGATGAAATCCGACAGCGATGCGTCTGCAAAGCCTTGGCCGATGACCTGTTGCAACAACTCGTGCAGCGTATCCCAATACCCATCCACATTCATGACTAGAATGGGCTTGTCGTGCAGGCCCAACTGACGCCAAGTGAGCGCCTCGAACAACTCGTCCAGCGACCCGGGACCGCCTGGCAGGACAATGACCGCATCGGCGTTCATGATCATGACCTTTTTGCGTTCGTGCATCGTCTCGGTGACCACGAAACGGGTCAAATCCGTTTTACCGACTTCACGTTGCAAAAGATGCACGGGGATGACGCCGAACGTGTCACCACCGGCGGCTTGCGCGGCACGTGCAACCTCGCCCATCAGTCCGACATCTCCGGCACCGTAGACCAGTCGCCAGCCTTCTTCGGCCAAAAGGGTTCCAAAGTGCTGCGCCGCGTCGGAATAGGCCGGATTCGCGCCATTTCGTGACCCGCAATACACACAGACAGATTTCTGAGACATGGGTTGGCTTCTCCGGGCTTGTATATGGTGTTTTGACCCGTGATAGCGGGATTGATAGATTGGCTCAACCGTTAGGCAGAATGTGTTTTACTCAAAGCACTTGCGCTGCGGAGCGAAAGGAAAAGAATGAACTCCAAGTCGGGAAGCGAAAGCTCCGGTACTTTCATCTGGGGGGTGATTGCCGGCATCGTTGCATTAGTCGGGGCGGGCGGGTTGTACCTGTCCGGCGTCTTCGGGACGGGTCCTCAGGAAGCTTCACCGCAACAAGACACCTCTGTCCAAACCACGGAAGAGGCCAGTTCGGTTTCCACCCCGTCCGAGGATCAGAGCACGGCAATTGAGGAACCGGAAACCGCTGATCCGTCTGATTCCGCAACGGCGACGGAAACGGCTGAGGCCGACCTGGGTGCCACACCACCGACTCTGGACCAGATCTTTGTTGAGCCGGACGGCAATACAGTTCTTTCCGGAAATGCAGAGCCAGGCACGGATGTTCGTGTCCTGCTGGATGGTGAGCAAGTGCACAGCTTTACCGTCGACAACACCGGTCAGTTTGCCGAGTTCCTTTCGATTCCATTTTCAAACAATGCACGCGGGCTTACGTTGGAAACTGCGGGCCAGGATCAACCCGTTCGTTCGGACGACTATTTGATTGCAGCCTTGCCTGAACCTGAACCTGAACCGACGACCGAGCAGATCGCCGCCGCCGAAACGGGTGACGCCGCGCCCTCCGGCGACGAAACAGCAGGAGCGCAAGACACATCCTCGTCAGAGCCAACAGATGAAACGACGACCGGGGATGTCGAAACGGCGGATGCGCCCGCAGAACCGTCTGCGGATCAACCCCAGGAGACGGCAAAAGAAACCGCTGAAGAAGGCGATGAAAATCAACAAGTTGCTATTCTGCGTTCCGGCGAGGACGGTGTTGAGCTGGTTCAGTCTCCAACTGCCGAACCCGACGCCTCGGACGAGGTGGCTTTGGACACGATCGGCTATTCCGACGTTGGCGACGTAGAGCTTACCGGCCGGGTCCCGGACGGGTCTGCGGTTCGACTGTATCTGGACAACCAGCTTGTCGATGATCTGTCACCGGTTGATGATGGTAAATGGCGCAGCGAACTCGAGGGAATTGATCCCGGCATCTATACCTTGCGCGTCGATGAAATCGCCTCGGACGGCACCGTGGTCAGCCGACTGGAAACACCGTTCAAGCGCGAACCGCTGGAAGTACTACGCGCGGTAGAGGCCAGTGATGAGCCCGAGGGCGAAACAGTTACGCCGCCAATCCGGGCGGTGACCGTGCAGGAAGGCGACACGCTTTGGGCTATTTCGCGCGACCGGTTCGGTGATGGTATCCTGTACGTGAAACTGTTTGAGGCCAACCGCGGCGCGATCCGCGATCCTGACCTGATTTACCCCGGTCAGATATTCACCATCCCGGAATGAACTATTGCTGCTGGCCCTTGGTGGGCCAGCGGTCTATCTCTGACCGCAGATCAGGTACGTGATGAGACGAGCAGCGCCAATGACCTCAGCCGATACGCCCACGTCCGACGAACGCCGCTCTGGTTGGCGCACGATCCGGAAGGTTGCGCCATATATGTGGCCCGAGAATGAGCCTTGGGTAAAACGACGCGTTGTTCTGGCCATGGGCATGCTGGTGCTGGCCAAGCTGATCGCCGTCTATACCCCTATCCTTTATAAGGGCGCTGTCGATGGGCTGGCGGGCGAGGGTGTTCCGCCACTGGCCTTGGGCGCTGTTGGCCTGACCGTGGCGTATGGCGTCGCACGCATGATGACAGTTGGTTTCCAGCAGTTACGCGATGCGGCCTTTGCCCCGGTAGGGCAGCGGGCCTTGCGCGCACTGGCGTTGGAGACCTTCCAGCACATCCACCAGTTGTCCATGCGTTACCACGTGACGCGCCGCACCGGGGGGCTGAGCCGGATCATCGAGCGTGGTGTGAAAGGCGTGGAATTCCTGCTGCGCTTTTTGCTGTTTTCCATCGGTCCGTTGATCCTGGAACTGCTGCTGGTTGCGATCATTCTGATGTGGCTGTTCGACGTCTGGTATCTGGTTGTCGTTGCCGTCACCATCGCGCTGTACATCTGGTTCACCTTTGCGGTGACCGAGTGGCGCGTAAAGCTGCGCCGCGAGATGAACGATCAGGATACTGAGGCCAACCAACGCGCCATCGACAGCCTGCTGAACTTCGAAACCGTCAAGTATTTCAACGCAGAACAGCGCGAAGCTGAACGGTACGATGTATCGATGAAGGCTTATGCCGGAGCGGCGCTAAAAACGGCCTATTCGCTGGCCTTCCTGAATTTCGGTCAGTCCCTTCTGATCACATGCGGACTGATCGGCGTGATGGTTCTGGCAGCACTCGGGGTGCAGCAGGGTATGTTAACCGTCGGCGATTTCGTCATGGTCAACGCCTACATGATCCAGATCACCGTGCCGCTGAACTTTCTGGGCACTGTTTACCGGGAAATCCGCCAGTCGCTTGTCGATATGGGGCAGATGTTCGACCTGCTTGAGCAACCGACCGAAGTACAGGACAAGCCCGACGCGCCAGATCTGGTGGTCAGTGGTGGTGAGGTGACATTGGACAGTGTTCACTTTGGCTACGATGCGGACCGCGAAATCCTCAAGGGTGTGTCGCTGACAGTCCCCGCGGGTCAGACGGTGGCAATCGTGGGGGCCACCGGGTCCGGCAAGTCGACAATCGGCCGTTTGCTGTTCCGGTTCTATGATGTCACCGGAGGCGCATTGAAGATCGACGGGCAGGATGTGCGCGACGTAACACAAGGAAGCCTGCACGCAGCCATCGGCGTGGTACCGCAGGACACTGTGCTGTTCAATGATACCATACGCTACAACATCGCTTATGGCCGGGACGGGGCCACTCAGGATGAGGTCGAAGCCGCAGCCAAAGCGGCACAGATCCACGACTTCATCGTGACGTTGCCCGAAGGTTATGACACCAAGGTAGGCGAACGGGGGCTGAAGCTGTCGGGTGGCGAGAAACAACGGGTGGGCATTGCGCGTACCCTTCTGAAGAACCCGCCGATCCTGCTGTTGGATGAGGCGACTTCGGCGCTCGACACAGATACCGAGCAGGACATCAAGGATGCCTTGGCGCGGGCGGGCGAGGGACGGACCGTGTTGACGATCGCGCACCGCCTTAGCACGATTGCCGAAGCGGACCGCATTGTCGTTCTGGAACGCGGTGAAATCCTTGAACAAGGCACCCATGACCAGCTTTTGAAGCGCGAGGGCCGTTACGCGCAGCTCTGGAGTCGCCAACAAGCGGACGCAGCCTGATCCGGTCACCTGTGTAATTCCAGAGACCAGGTAGAACAGCACTGCAGAAATGCGTTCATTCCTCCAAGTTTAATTTGACGTTCATTTTCCTTGGTGACAAATCACATAAAGTCACGGTGCCAGGTTCTTTGGCCGGACCTTAATCAAAGGAATATCTAATGAAAATGCGTGCAGCAGCAGCCTTGGCCGCAACTGTTCTTATGGCGACTTCGGCATTTGCCGAGGGTCTTGAATTTCTGGTTGTGAATGAGTCCAGCGCGGATCTGGTCGAGTTCAATGTCTCGCCTGCGTCTTCCGGTAGCTGGGAGGGGAACCTGCTGAGCGGTGGCTATGTCGCGCCCGATTATGAAATTGATGTTGTCATCGCGGATGGCCTGACCACATGTGTCTACGATATTCGGGGGGCGTTCGACGATGGTTCGTCGGCTGAAGACTTCGGGCTGAACCTGTGTGATCTTGGTGAATATGTATTCACCGACTAAGTCATAGAAAAGAAAAATGGCGAACCGTGGGGTTCGCCATTTATGTTACTCAGCCGCCTTGAGGGGTGATGTTGGTGGGTGATCGGGACGCTCGTCCTTGCCAGCATCCGGTGCGGGCGCAGTCGGCGTCTCATCCCCCCAGACAACCTCGGTGGCCTGTACCTGACGGGCAGCGTGACCAACCGCCATATCCTGGGCGATTTGGCTGGAACGACCTGCGGTGGCCCGTGCCACCGCCTTGGCCAGCCATACCGCATAGGTGGTGACCCACACCCGCAGGGCCAGGAACGATGGCGTCACGATCAGGGTCAGCACCGTTGCAATACCCAGGCCAAACACAACCGCCGTCGCCAGCTGTTTCCACCACAGCGCAGTTGGGCTGTCGATGGAATAGCCGCCATTGATGAAATCCAGCGACAATCCGAACATCATCGGTGTCAGACCGGCCATCGTGGTCAGGGTGGTCAGCAGAACCGGGCGGATACGCGCTTCAGCCGTGCGGATGATCGCCTCGATCCGGGGCATATATCGGCTATATTCCTGATATGTATCGATCAGAACAATGTTGTTGTTCACCACAATCCCTGCCAAGGCCACAATCCCTGTACCGGTCATGATGATCGAGAACGGTTGCTGCATGACCATCATCCCGATCAGAACGCCGGTGGTCGAAAGCACAACGGCCAGCAGAACCAGTACCGAGTTGTAGAACGAGTTGAACTGCGCCAGCAGGATCACAAACATCAGGCCTAAAGCAGCCAAGAAAGCGCTGGATAGGAAAGCCTGGCTTTCTGCCTGATCTTCCTGATCGCCTGTCCATTCCCAACTGACGGTGCTGCCGAAGGGATTGGTTTCAAGCCACTCGGTCAGCACTGCAATGCGTTCGTTGGGGTTGATCAGGCTAATCCGGGCGTTTCCAGATTCCAGATCGGCTCGCACCGCATCGACATCTTCCGCACCTGTCAACATGACAAGTTCGAAATTGCTGCCGGTCGGTCCAGTGAAGATCGCACCTGTGGGTTCTGTACCTTCCACGACGCCGCGCACAACGGCCAGCCGCTGTTCCGCGCCGTCCGCGTTATCTATCACAACTTTGCTCAGACCCGGCTCAACGTCGGCCTTCACATCGTAATAGCGCTGCTGGTTGATCCGGTTGATCTCGGCCAGTTTGGCCACTGGCTTGCGGGTGACAAAGTTCGACAAAGGCACCAGCCCATCCGGCGTACGCACCTTGAGCGTATCCAGTGTCGACAAAACCCGATCTTCGTCGGGCAGGCGAACGCGGATTTCGATTTCCTCGTCCACGCTGTCGGGGCGCATTTCGCCCAGCAGCAGCCCGCGCGTGACCAGTTGCACCATCGCGCCGACGGTTGCCACGTCCGCGCCAAAACGACCCGCTTTGGCAACGTCGACGTCGATTTGCCAGTCGATGCCGGGCAACGGCAGGGTGTCTTCGATCTTGATCAGGCCGGGTGTTTCATCGAACATCTTACGGGCCGCAGCAGTGGCTGAGTTCAGTTCTTCCCAGCCATCCGCCTTGATGCGCAGATGAACAGGCTTGGCCGAGGCCGGGCCTTGTTCCAGCGGTAGGATTTCCACGATGAAGCCTGGAATCTTCGCAAGTTCGGCGTTCAACTGATCCAGCACGAAGTCACCGTCATATTCCGGGGCAACCGTTTCACGGTCGATCAACCCGCCGAAGATCGGTTCGGACACGTTGGGCCGGTCTTCCCACGGGATGATTTCGAACTGGACGCGACCGACAGTGTCTGCCGGTGCTTGCGCACCTCCATTGTTTTGGTTCAGCCCGCCTTCTCCGGCAAAGGAAAACACGTTCACGACTGCGGGGTGTGCGCTTATTATTTCTTCGGCCGCCAGTACCATCTGGTCCTTTTCGACCAGTGATATGTTGCCACGTGCACGAACATAGGCCGTGGCTTGCTCGGGTTCGCTTTCGACGAAGAACTCTACACCCCGATTGTTGTTCCCAAATGCGGTCATGACTGACATCACGGCGAAGCCAATGACGACAATCGAAACAATCGGCATGATCGGGTTGCCGACCAGGAACTTAATGACATAGCCAAAGGGTGTGTGTTCGCGCGCTGTATGTACATGCTGATCTGGTGCGCGTTCTATTTTGGCGGCACTCAACGTAACAGAACCGGCAAATGCCCCAAAAATGAACAGGAAGGCACCAAGTAGAACTGCTCCGAATGCGCCTTCGGGCAACAGATAGGTCGGATTCAGCAGTTGCATCGCACCAAGGAAGATCAGGTACAGCGATGGCGGCACCATAACCGCACGAACCCACCACCGGGTGCGCGCGCGCAGCCAGTCGGAGGTGCGGTCAAAGACGCGGCTCAGGCGGCCCGAAACACCGCCCATGACAGGCAGATAGATCAGTGCAACGATCAACGAAGCGGACAGAACGAAGATCAGCGTGACAGGCAGCATGCCCATGAATTCGCCCGGGACACCCGGCCAAAACAGCATGGGCAGGAAAGCACATAGGGTTGTGGCTGTGGATGAAACGATAGGCCAGAACATACGCTGCGCAGCCTCGACATAGGCGTGCATCGGGCCAACGCCCTCTTTAATGCGCCGGTCAGCGTATTCCACGACAACAATGGCCCCGTCGACGAGCATACCCACTGCAAGGATCAGGCCGAACATCACGATGTTCGAGATGCTGATGCCCATGACTGCCAGGAACGCAAAACACAGCAGGAATGAGGTCGGGATCGCAAAACCCACCAGCAATGCGGCGCGTGTGCCCAAAGAGGCCAGAACAACGATCATCACCAGTGCGATGGCCGTCAGAACCGAGCCTTCCAACTGGCTGACCATCGAGCCGACGATGCGGCTTTGGTCGTTCGAGGTGCCCAGCTGGATTGCGGCCTGCATCTCGGGCGGCCATTTGGCCTGCGCAGCGGCAATGGTTTGTTTCACACCCTCGACTGTGTCGATCAGGTTGTAGCCCTTGCGCTTGACCACCTGCAGCGCGACGGTTTGCTCGCCGTTGAAACGGGCGGTGCCTTCGCGGTCTTCAAAGGTATAGTTGATCTGAGCCAATTCCCCCAGAGTGACGACCCGGTCGCCGTTCACTTTGACCGGCAGGCCATAAACATCCTGCGCAGTTTTGAAGGAAGAGGGGATCTTGACCGAGAATGTGCCCTGTGCGGTTTCGACCTCACCGGCTGCGATCAGCTGATTGTTGTTGCGCACAACATCTATAAGCTCGGCGGCGGTGACGTTGTATGCCTCAAGCCGAAGAGGGTCGATGATGACCTCAAGCAATTCGTCGCGGTTGCCCGCGATCCCGGCTTCGAGCACCGAATCCATCGCTTCAAGGTCGTCCTGCAAAGCCTTGGCGACCCGCGCCATAGTGCGCTCGGGGACTGCACCCGTCAGGTTGACGATAACGATGGGGAATTCTGAGAAATTGATCTCGGTCAGCGAGTATTGCTCAGCTCCGTCGGGGAATTCGGCTTGCGCGCTGTTCATCGCGTCGCGCACATCAGCCATGATCGCGGTTTTGTCCCAGCCGAAATCGAACTCCAGCGCCACGCCGGCATACCCTTCGGCGGCGGTCGAGGTCATCTCTTTCAGCCCATCAAGGTCCGCAAGTTCGGTCTCCATTGGTTTGACCAACAGGTTTTCCGAATCCTCGGCTGAGATGCCCGGAAACTGAACCGAGACAAACAGGGCAGGGATTTCAATGTCGGGCTCGCCTTCTTTCGGCAGGCTGACATAGGCAAAGCCGCCAATCACCAATGAGATGGCGATAAAGGCCAGAACCATTCTGGCCCGGCCAGCGGCCCAACTGACGATTCCGGTCATTTCGAAGCTTCCCGATATGTGGGTTCAACTGTGACGCCGCGGGTCACAAACTCTTGCCCGATGACGATGATGTCCACAGTTTCCGGCAGGCCACCGACCCAAACGCCTTCGGCAGTATCACGCAGAAGAACGACGGGCTGGAAATCGACCACGTTGCTCTGGCCAATAGTGCGGACACCGAGTTGACCGTTATTGCTCAGGGTCAGTGCCGATTGCGGCAGGAAATGCGCCTTGGCCCCGGCGGCCGAAATGCGGATGTCGGCGGTTTGGCCGTCCCGAATGGCCAGTTCCGGGTTCGGAACAGTGATTTCGACTTCGAATGTGCGGGTTGTTTCGTCGGCCGAGCGGCTCAGGAATGTCACACGACCAGAAACCTGCAGGCCAGTGACTAACTGTGCTGTGGCTTCGGTTCCGACAATGATGCGGTTCACCTCGGTTTCCGGCACAAAACCCACCAGCTTGATCGGATCCAGTTGGATAACGGTCGCGCATAGCGCGCCGGGCTGCATCAAGCTGCCCAATTCGGCGGTATCGCTTTCCAACAACCCTTTGAAGGGCGCTGTGATCGTCTGGCGATCGATTTCGCGTTCCGCGGCTTTGACCTCGGCGGTTGCGGCTTCGATCCCGGCGCGGGTGGCCTCAAGACCGGCTTCGGCGGTCTTGATACCGGCCTCGGCGGTTCTCATCGCCGCCTCGCTTGAGATTCTGCGTGTTTCAGATCCAAATCCGGAGTCAGACAGTTTATTCGCAGCCGTCAGGTTGATCTCGGCCTCGGCGACACGCGCATGTGCTTCTTCCAGGCGGGCTTCGGCTTCTGGAATGCGGCTTTGGGCTTCTAACTTGGCAGCCTTCGCTTCGGCCAAACTGGCGGGGCGGGTGCCCGGGTCAAGCTCGCAAAGAAGATCGCCGGCTTCGACGAACGTGCCTTTGCGCTTGGGCTCTGAGATGACGGTCGATGTGGTTTCGGCCAGAACTTCGACCTGACGATTGGCCTTGGTCTGGCCCCGCAACAACACGGCGCTGTCAATTTCACGTGCAGTTGACCTAACGGCAACGACGCCAATTGTCGCCTGATCCACGTCCGCGACTTCGCCAGATTCGCTGGCAACCTCAGGGCTGGCCTCGGCTTCCGCGCGCCCGGCGAAAGAGAACAGGCTGTCCCGTTCGAAAACCAAAAAAAACAAAACAACAATAACCAAAGCGGCGTTTACTAATGAAATCAATCGCATGCAGGACAACTCCCAGAATTCTGCGCCACATATTTTTTGCGGTCATGCTAGAAAGTGGGGACGATTATGTATCGTTTCCACACTAAACTGAATAGTTCGGTTTATTTTTTTCTACAAGAGGGCAGGCCACCGGCGGGATTGTAAAAAATCGGGCTCTTGGCTTGGCGATTGCGCCGGGGTATGACATGGCGCCATACACCAAGGATACAGCCCCGGAGGGCAGGGATGAGCGACGTCGACAGTTTTATTGATGAGGTGACCGAAGAGGTGCGCCGGGACCGCCTGTTCTTGCTATTGCGCAGATGGGGTTGGGTCGGTGTGCTTGTGGTTGTCCTGATCGTGGGCGGTGCTGCGTTCAATGAAGTCCGCAAGTCACGCGCAACCAGTCAGGCGCAGGAACTGGGTGATTCAATCCTGGCGGCGCTGGCACAGAATCAGTCGGAAGACCGTGCTGCCAGCCTAGCCGCTGTCGAAACACAATCGCCGGGTGGAGATGCGGTTCTTAACATGCTGTTGTCGGCCTCTCAGTTTGAGGCCGGATCGGAACAGGATGCGGTCGCCAGCCTGAACGCCATTGCGTCCCAAGGGGATCTGCCGGAAATCTATCGCGCGATCGCGGCTTTCAAGGCGCTGCTGCTGCAGAGCGACACTCTGCCCGCAGCCGATCGCCGTCTTCAATTCGAAGCGTTGGCTGCGCCGGGTGCTCCGCTGCGGTTGCTGGCCGAAGAACAGTTGGCCCTGATCGATGTGTCCGAGGGCAATGTTGACGCGGCCATCACGCGGCTTCAGGCCTTGCGTCAGGACGCAGAAGTTGGCGTGGATCAGCAACAGCGCGCGGCTCAGTTGATTGTAGCGCTGGGTGGCGAACCAGAGCCGTTGATCGCCCGGCAGGGCTGATCCGGTGGCGGCAGGAAAACTTACAGGCGAGTTCGGAATATCATGGTAGCAAGTCTATTCTCCCGTATTGGATTGCCGATGGCAGCCCTTTCATTGACCCTGGTCGCCGCCTGCCGGGAGCCCGAGGTTATCTTGCCGGGACCACGAGAAGATATCCGGCCCACTGCCGATACCGAAACGGTGGAAACCCGGGGCTCAAAACCGATCAGCCTGCCGGCGCAAAGAGCCAACGCGAGCTGGCCGCAAAGCCCGGGTACGGCCGCGTTCCGGACGACCAATGCACAGTTGCGCGCAACGCCGCAGCGCATCTGGTCCGCATCAATCGGTCAGGGTGACTCGCGCAAGCAGCGGATCACGGCTGATCCCGTTGTTGCGGGCGGGTTGATCTATACGCTTGATGCCGGCGCAACGGTGTCTGCAGTGTCGCCGCAAGGGCAGGTTGTTTGGAACACCGATCTTATTCCGCCAAGTGATGGCGACTCGGATGCCACGGGTGGTGGCATGGCCTATGACAACGGTGTGCTTTATGTGTCTTCCGGTTATGGCCGCCTGACAGCGCTGGATGCCAAAACCGGTGCAGTTCGTTGGCAAAAAAGGTTGAACGCGACCGGTAGCGGCGCGCCTTTGGTCAGTAACGGTCTGCTGTATCTGGTGGCGGGCGACGAAACCGGTTGGGCGGTCAACACCAAGGACGGCCGGATTGCCTGGCAAATTCAGGGCACCCCAAGCGTTGGAAACGTTCTGGGTGCGCCGGCGCCAGTCATTGCATCCGATTTTTCCGTGTTCGCCTTTGGCTCGGGTGATGTCGCAGCGACGTTCCGTCGAGGGGGTATTCGCCGCTGGAACGCATCAGTGGCCGGGGGACGTCGCGGACGTGCGGCGGCGCAGATCGTCGATGTAACTGGTGGACCAATGGTTGCGGGCGATAAGATCTATATCGGCAACCATTCTGGGCGCACAGTCGCGTTTGACGCCAATTCCGGCGAACGGATATGGACCGCAGACGAGGGGGCCGTCGATACGGTCTGGGCCGCTGGCAACAGTATTTTCCTGATCAGCGACCGCAGCCAACTGGTCCGATTGGACGCTGCGACCGGAGCGATTGTCTGGGCGCAGGACCTGCCGGGTTTTGTCAAGGATAAGCCGGGACGCCGGGGCCCGATCTACGCGCATTATGGTCCGATCATGGCGGGCGGGCGCATCGTCATCGCCTCTAATGACGGCTATGTACGGTTCTTCAGCCCGGTTGACGGAGCGTTGGTGAACCGTGTCGAAGTGCCGGGCGGCGCGACCACGGCACCGGTTGTGGCGGGTCAAACACTGTACGTCGTGTCGACCAAAGGTGATTTGCACGCTTTCCGTTGACCACAAGATGCGCTAAAGGGCGCGTCTGAGTCTTGAAAGTTGAGTATCATGTCGCTGACCCTCGCCATCGTGGGGCGCCCGAATGTGGGCAAATCCACCCTGTTCAATCGCCTTGTGGGCAAACGTCTGGCTTTGGTCGATGACCAGCCCGGCGTGACGCGCGATTTGCGCGAAGGCCAAGGGCGTTTGGGTGATCTGCGCTTTACCGTGATCGACACTGCGGGGCTTGAGGACGCGACCGACGACAGCCTTGAAGGCCGCATGCGCCGCCTGACCGAGCGTGCAGTGGACATGGCAGATGTCTGCCTGTTCATGATCGACGCGCGCGTTGGGGTCACGCCGACCGACGAACTGTTTGCCGAGATTCTGCGCAAACGTTCCAAACACGTGATCCTTGCGGCCAACAAGGCCGAAGGAAACGCAGCGGATGCGGGTGTGCTTGAAGCCTATAACCTTGGTCTGGGTGAGCCGGTGCGCCTGTCGGGCGAGCATGGCGAGGGGATGACTGATCTTTATTCCCAGCTTATGCCGTTGGCCGATGCCGCCGAAGAACAGGCGGTTGAGGATGCGCCGGAAACCGATATTGAACTGGATGAAGACGGCGAGGGCGAGACGCCCCTGATCAGCGTTGAAAAGCCGTTGCAGGTGGCAGTTGTTGGTCGCCCGAATGCCGGTAAATCCACATTGATCAACAAGATCATTGGGGAAGACCGCCTGCTGACCGGTCCAGAGGCTGGTATTACACGCGATGCCATCAGTCTGCGGATCGACTGGGCCGATCCGGACGGGGACAGCACGCCAATGCGTATCTTTGATACCGCTGGTATGCGTAAAAAAGCCAAGGTACAAGAAAAGCTTGAAAAGCTTTCAGTCTCGGATGGTCTGCGCGCCGTAAAATTCGCCGAAGTGGTGGTGGTTCTGCTGGACGCTGCCATCCCCTTCGAACAGCAGGATCTGCGTATTGCCGATCTGGCCGAGCGTGAGGGTCGTGCCGTTGTTGTCGCGATCAACAAATGGGACATCGAAGAAGACAAACAGGAAAAGCTGCGGGATCTAAAAGAGTCGTTCGAGCGTTTGCTGCCGCAATTGCGTGGCGCACCGCTGGTGACGGTCTCGGCAAAGACGGGCCGGGGGCTAGAGCGCCTGCGCGCCGCGATTCTGCGGGCACATGACATCTGGAACCGCCGTGTGCCGACGGCCGCGCTGAACCGCTGGCTGACAGCCATGTTGGAACAGCACCCGCCGCCAGCCCCGCAGGGTCGCCGGATCAAGCTGCGTTACATGACCCAAGCCAAAACCCGCCCGCCGGGCTTTGTTGTCATGTGCTCGCACCCTGACAAGATGCCAGCCAGTTACACCCGGTATCTGGTCAACGGTCTGCGCGAATCTTTTGACATGCCCGGTACTCCGATCCGCCTAACTTTGCGCGGACAGGGGGACAAGAACCCGTACAAGGGACGCCGTAAGAAAAACGCGGGCGCCTTGGCCAAACATCTCAAGGGTCGCGCGTAACTGCGCCAATTTTCAGCATTTTCGGCTGAGGGGCGTGACAGCCCCATTTCCCCGCGCTAGCATTCACTGGCGTGCATCTGTTTTTGTGTACGCGTAATTTCACGCGGAGCTTCCGCACCAGTTTTTGATAACCATTGGACCTAACCAACGTGAGGAGCGGCTGGATGGATCTGAGGGAATACACTCGGCAATACGCGGTTCAGGACAACAGATTGGCCGCGCTGAGCTATTTTGGGACTTTCGCGATGTATTTCACATCGCTGGCGCTGGCGATCATCTATGTGGATCGCTGGTTTGTCATGATTCCCGCCGGGGTCATCTTTGCCTTTTCGGCAGTGCGCCTTTACGTGCTTCAGCACGATTGTGGGCATCACTCACTGTTTGAAACGCGCGCGCAGAATGAATGGGCCGGTCATGGACTTTCACCATTCACCTTTGCTCCGTTCGAGGTGATGAAGCAAAACCATAACCTGCACCACGCCGGTATCGGCAATCTCGAGCACCGCGAGACGGGTGAAATCCACACGATGACCGTGCGGGAATGGAACAAGGCAGATTGGAAAGGGCGCTTGTTTTACAGGCTCTACCGAAATCCATTCATCCTGGTTCCGGCTGGGGCGCTGTTCACATATTTCATCCGCTATCGGTGGCCCAAGAACACGGTTAGGTTTGGCGTGAGGGGTGTATTGCTACACAACTTGTCGATCATCGTCTTTCTTGGCCTTCTTTACCTGATAGCTGGCACCACGGGTATTCTGGTCTGGTTGGTGTTTTCGTTTTTGGGCGGGATGCTGGGTGTGTTTCTGGTCTATCTGCAGCACAATTTCGAGGACACCTATTGGGACCGCCGTCCGGATCTGGACCCGCAACTGGCCGCGCTACAGGGATCATCGGCGCTGGATTTCGGGTGGTGGTTCGACAATGCGGTTGCCTGCATCACGCTGCACGACATCCATCATTTCAATGCGCGCATTCCGTCTTATCGGCTGCGTGCATGCCACTATAACCTACCGCCCGAATTCACGCCCCGCCGGATCAAATTTCCCGAGGCTGTTGCCGCTTTGAACCTGAAACTGTGGGACGAAGACGCCAAGCGGCTAGTGCCGTTTCCCGGAAAGGACCAATCCGGTAACTTTGCACACAGTAGTTGACACAAATAACCTGCATCTCTGGGCACTGGCTTGTGAGAACGTGTATCTGGTATACATAAGATAATGCAGGGAAAATCGGAAAGGACAAAGAATGACCGCAGTGACCGCAATAAAAGGCGTTGGAGAAGGGCTTGGAAAGTCGCTTACCGCCAACGGTTTCAAAACCGCTGAAGCCGTTGCCAAGGCAACCCCCGCTGCACTGGTCAAAGTTCCTCGTATCGGCAAAGCCCGCGCAGCCGTTTTGATCGCCGCCGCGAAAGAGGCGATTGCGGCGAAACCAGCAGCCGCCAAACCCGCCGCGGCGAAACCAGCCGCCAAACGCCCTGCTGCGAAAACAAGTACGCGCCGCGCGCCTGCCAAAAAGCCTGCAGCGCGTCGAACAGCGCCCCGTAAGACCATTGCCGCCGCCGCTGCCGAGAAGCGGGCGGAAGAGGCTGCGCGCAAAGCGGCTGAGGAAAAGGCCGCAGCCGAACTGGCAGAAGCTAAGGCAAAAAAGAAGGCTAAGGCCAAAGCCAAGGCTGAAAAGGCCGCTAAAAAGCTTGAGGAAATGGAAGCCGTCTTTTCAAAAGCCAAGGACAAGGTGAAGGCCAAGGCGAAGAAAGATAAGAAGAAAGACAAAAAGAAAAAGGCCGACAAGACGGACAAGAAGAAAGATAAGAAAAAAGAAAAAAAGAAGGATAAGAAAAAGGCGAAGAAGTAAGCCTTCTCCGCCCTTAAGCCTTTTGAACCGGCGCCCTGTTGGCCGCCGGTTTTTCTTATGCCAGCGCGCCGTCCAGCTGCAGCGTCAGCTTGCCACCCAGATAGGGGGCCAGAACCTCGGGCAGGGTGACGGTACCGTCTTCATTCTGGCCGTTTTCCAGCACGGCGATCAGGCAGCGCCCAACAGCCAGACCGGATCCGTTCAGCGTGTGAACGTATTCCGGTTTGCCCCCTGCCTCGGGACGGAAGCGCGCGTTCATCCGGCGCGCCTGAAAATCACCACAAGTCGAGACTGAACTGATCTCACGGTACGTATCCTGACCCGGCAGCCATGCTTCGATGTCAAAGGTACGGCGCGCGCCAAAGCCCATGTCGCCTGTGCACAGGATCACGGTGCGATAGGGGATGCCCAGCTTTTCCAGAATACCTTCGGCACAGCGCAGCATGCGTTTTTGCTCATCATCCGACTTGTCGGGATGGGTGACCGAGACCATTTCGACCTTTTCGAACTGGTGCTGGCGCAACATGCCGCGCGTGTCCCGGCCAGCCGATCCGGCCTCGGACCGGAAGCACAAGGAATGCGCGGTGTAACGGCGGGGCAGATAGCTTTCTTCAATCATCGCCCCGTTGACGATATTGGTCAGCGACACCTCGGACGTCGGGATCAGCCACCAGCCTTCGCGGGTCTGATAGCTGTCTTCGCCAAACTTCGGCAATTGGCCTGTTCCCTGCATCATCTCGGACAGAACCAGAACCGGGCCGTTCACCTCGGTCAGTTGGTTTTCGTTGATGTGTGTGTCCAGCATGAACTGCGCCAGTGCGCGGTGAACGCGGGCGACGCCACCGGACAACAGCACAAAGCGCGAGCCGGACAGCTTTGCCGCCGTTTCAAAATCCATGCCGTTCTGAACGGCCTCGATTTCAAAATGCTCTTTCGGTGCAAAATCCAACTCACGCGGAGTGCCCCAGCGGTTGACCTCGACATTGTCGTTCTCGTCCGCACCTTCTGGCGCGTCCTCGGCGGGCAGGTTCGGGATGCGGATCAGCTGATCAGTCAGCAGCGCATCCAGATCCTTGGCCTCGGTCTGCATCCGGGCAATTTCGGCCTTTTTCTCGGCGACCAGCGCGCGCAGGCGTTGAAACTCAGCCTCGTCGCCGCGTGCCTTGGCGGCACCGGCTTCTTTGCTGGCCTTGTTTTGTTCGGCTTGTGCCGTTTCTGCGGACTGAATCTTGGCCCGGCGGCTTTCGTCCAGTCTCAGCAAATCTGACGACACCGGCGCGTCCCCACGGCGCGCAAGTGCGGCGTCGAAGGCGGCGGGGTTTTCGCGAATGGCGCGGATGTCGTGCATGGTTCAGATCCTTAAATGCGTGAATCACTGAAACCGCTTATGCACCATCTGAAAGGCGGGGTGTAGCGCCGGTTACGACTTATCGGCATCCTCGTGTTTTTCATGCGCCAGATGGCCATCCCAATGTTCGGTTGGGATCTTGGGATCAGGCGGATCAGCCATGTAAGAGGGCGTCATGATCTGCACACTGTTTTCATTGAACACGGCCACGATGTTGCGATGCAGGTCCGATTTTATCTTTGGAATAATACTGCCGCGTGTCGAATACCCGTTGATTTGATAATTGATCGCGTAATCGGCCAATGCTGTCCACAAAACAAACGGTTCCGGCTTGGACTTGATCCCCTTGGTTCGGTTGGCGGACTCGATCAGCATCGCCTCGACCTTCTCGGGCGGCTCTTCATAGCCGATGCCAACCGTGGTGTGCAGCAGCAGTCCGCTGCCGTCTGTTTTCTTCGAGAAGTTCACCACATCCGAATTCATCAGTTGCGCATTAGGGATCGAGATCAGTTCGTTCTTAATGGATTTCAGATGCGTCTCCATCAGTTTGATCTGAACTACATCGCCGATGTGGTCGCCGATCTGAATGCGGTCCCCGATCGAGGTCGATCGGCGGTAGATCACGAACAGTCCGGCCAGCATGTTTGAGACGACAGAATTTGCACCCAGCGACAGCATGGCACCCACCAGGATCGTCAACCCCTGGAACGCCGCCGAATCCGATCCGGGGATGTAGGGAACGGCAAAGACCAATGCGATCATGATCACCACAACACGGGCAATGTTGAAGGTTGGGCTGACCCAGTGCTTTTCGAAATCGCCCATGTCGAAGGAACCCGCTTCGACCGCGTCGAAGAACACCCGCATCCCCTTGATGATGTACAGCGCCACCCAAGAAATCAGGCCCAGCATGATCAAATTGGGGATGTAACTGATAATGCCTTTGAAGATCAGCAGTACCGGCTCGGTCAGATAGGTCAGCAATAGCTGCGCAAAATAGCGGGTTTCGGCGAAAGCCAGCAGAACAAACGAAAGGTAGTAATAAAAGCCGAGAAAGAAGATGATGAGCAGAACGAAGTTCAACCCATATCGTACCAGCGCAGCGATCGCTTCGGCCTGAACGCTTTTGGCTGTGGCAGTTTCCACGTCCTTGAGGTGAAGTGAGACAAATTTTAATGTCTTCCGTCGAATCCGACGGTGCACCCACAGGATTGCCACCACAAACGCCACAAAACCAATGGTCCATGCCACTGCCTCAATTGCACCGGACACGCGCGCCCGATCGGTGCGGTTGGCGCGGTAGTCTTCGATGGATTTTTTGATCGCGTTCCCGTGCAAAACGCTTAGAACGCTAAGCTCCATCTGATCCAACTCGGCATCGGCTTCGGTGACGATCGAGACTCTCTCGCCATCGGCCAGAGTCCAAATGCCGAACTCGGTCTCTTCGTATGTCACCTCAACCGTCAGTGCATCCGAGGCTTCGGCGATTTCGATGATCTTGTCCTGAACGTCTTCCGCCCGCTCTGGCGCGGGCAGGGCACTGGATCCCCTGACCTGGAACAATACGTCCCCGTCCACGATGACCGGAGCCACGAAACTGTCCGAGTCCGCCCCGTCAGAAGCAGGGGGCTCTGTCGGTGTTTCCTGTGCCAGTACGACGTCCGAAAACCACAGGCTGGACGCCAGGGCTGTCAGAAAATAAACCAGCAAAAGGAAGGGCTTGAATTGCCTTGCCATATGTCCCCCTTAACCCGAACTATACCCGGTTTCAGTGAGGTGCCTAGGACATATCTGCAACGCCTGGCTTGTTCTTTGTGCACTGTGGCCGGGTCAGGGCGGTGTACAGCGTTGCCTTCGCTTGCAAAGGCGCAATTCAGAGCATAGGTTCCCGCCAAATTTGCGGAGCATTTCCGCAGCACCAAAACAAAGGAATATCCCATGGAAGGTGGCGCAATCGCCCAGTTTCTCCCGCTGATCCTGATCTTCGCGATCATGTATTTTCTGCTGATCCGTCCGCAGCAAAAAAAGATGAAGCAACATCAGGCCATGGTCGAAGCCGTGCGTCGCGGCGATCAGGTTGTCACCCAGGGTGGAATGATCGGCAAGGTGTCCAAGGTCAAGGAAGGCGACAACGAGATCGAAGTTGAAATCGCCGAGGGTGTGAAGGTTCGTGTGGTCAAGTCGACCATTGCGCAGGTTCTGAACAAGACTGAGCCCGCGAAGTAACTTCGCGCCACAATTCCTTGAAAAGGCAGGGTAATGCTGCAAATTGATACCTGGAAGCGGGTTCTGATCTGGCTGGTCTGCGTGATCGGTCTGATCCTTGCCCTGCCGAATGCGTTTTATACGCGCGTCGAGCAATCCAACGATGCCAAGGCCGCAATTGAGCTTGGCATCGACACTCCCGAAATGCAGGCCGAGGCGGCGCAATGGCCGAACTGGCTGCCGTCGTCGCTGGTCAATCTGGGCCTCGATCTGCGCGGTGGTGCGCATCTGTTGGCCGAAGTTCAGGTCGGCGATGTGTACGAATCCCGGATGGAGGCCATGTGGCCCGAAATTCGCGATGCACTGCGGGATGAGCGCGCCACTGTAGGCACCATCCGCAAGCAAGAGTCGGCCCCGGACGAGATTCGGGTGCGCATCAGCCAGCCCGAGGGCATGTCCCGCGCGCTCGAAGTAGTGCGCGGCCTGGCCCGTCAGGTGCAAACCCTGACCGGTGTAGGTGCAACCGATATCGAGGCACGGGCTGAGGGCGACACAATCGTCGTTCAACTGTCCGAGGCGGAAAAACTTGCCACAGACGACCGCACTGTGCGCCAGTCGCTTGAGATTGTGCGCCGCCGTATTGATGAGGTCGGAACGCGTGAACCCACGATCCAACGCCAGGGTGCGGATCGTATCCTGATACAGGTGCCGGGTATTGGCAGTGCTGGTGAACTGAAAGAGATCATCGGCACCACTGCTCAGCTGACATTCAATCCCGTTGTGGGGCGGGGCACCAACCCGGACGCAGTGCCGGGGATTGGCGAACAGGTCCTCCCCTCCATCGACGAAACCGGTTTGTTTTACACAGTCGAGGCGGCCCCAGTCGTCACCGGCGAAGAGCTGGTGGATGCGCAGCCAGCCTTCGACCAGAACGGCCGGCCTGCGGTCAGCTTCCGGTTCAACACTTCGGGGGCGCGCAAGTTCGGCGACTATACGCTGGAAAATATCGGCCAGCCGTTCGCAATCATTCTTGATGATGAGGTCATCTCGGCCCCGGTCATCCAAAGCCACATTCCCGGCGGCTCGGGCATCATCACTGGTAACTTCACCGTTGAGGAAAGCACCAATCTGGCTGTTCTGTTGCGCGCAGGCGCGTTGCCTGCCGGGCTGGATTTCCTCGAAGAGCGTACCATCGGCCCTGAACTGGGGCAGGACAGCATCGACGCGGGTAAGGTCGCAACCATCGTGGCCTTCGTCGCGGTGCTTGCCTTTATGGCGCTCAGCTATGGTTTGTTTGGTCTCTTTGCCAACATCGCCCTGATCATCAACGTCGGCCTGCTGTTTGGGCTGTTGTCCCTGATCGGAGCCACCCTGACACTGCCCGGTATCGCCGGTATCGTACTGACGGTTGGTATGGCGGTGGATGCCAACGTGCTGATCTTTGAGCGTATCCGCGAAGAACTGAAATCAGCCAGAGGTCCGGCGCGCGCAATCGAACTGGGTTATGAAAAGGCGTTGTCGGCCATTCTGGACGCGAACGTGACCACATTCATCACCGCTGTTATCCTGTTTGCGATGGGCAGCGGTCCGGTGCGCGGTTTTGCAATCACGCTGGGTCTGGGCATTCTAACCTCGGTTTTCACCGCGATCTTCGTGACGCGCCTGATGATCGTGATCTGGTTTGAACGCCGCCGCCCCAAAACGATCGAGGTTTGACATGAGACTGAAACTCGTACCCCAGAATACCTCGTTCGATTTCTTCAGCCGATGGAAAATCTGGCTGGGTATCTCGGCTTTGATGATGATCGTGGCGTTCACGTCCTTCATGCTTCAGGGGCTGAACTTCGGCATCGACTTCCGCGGTGGCACAACGATCCGGACGCAAAGCACCCAAGAGATTGATGTCGGAGTCTATCGTGACGCCCTTGCCCCGTTGGAATTGGGGGATGTGACAATCACAGAGATCTTCGATCCAAACTTTGGACCGGATGAGAATGTCGCGATGATCCGTATCCAGGCTCAAGAAGACGCCGAGGCGGTTACATCGGACGTGATCACTCAGGTCGGCGAGGTGCTTGCCGCGGCTGATCCGGGCCTCAAATTGCCGTTTGAAAGCGTTGAATCCGTCGGTCCTAAAGTCTCGGGTGAGCTGATCCAAACAGCGGTTATCGCGGTGGTGTTGGCGATCGGGGCGGTGCTGGTATATATCTGGCTGCGTTTCGAATGGCAGTTCGCCTTGGGCGCGGTGGCCGCATTGGTCCACGACGTAATCCTCACCATCGGCATCTTCTCGGAACTGCAAATCCGGTTCGATCTGGCCATCATCGCGGCATTGCTGACCATCGTGGGGTATTCGCTGAACGACACCGTGGTCGTCTTTGACCGCGTCCGCGAGAACCTGCGGAAATACAAGAAAAAGGACCTGAAAGAGGTTCTGAACATCTCGATCAACGAAACGCTCAGCCGGACGGTGATGACCTCGGTTACCACCCTGTTGGCGCTGATCTCACTTTATGTGCTGGGCGGGGACGTGATCCGCGGCTTTGTTTTCGCGATGATCTGGGGCGTGATCGTAGGGACGTATTCCTCGGTCTTTGTGGCCTCGACCATTCTGCTGTGGCTTGGTGTCAAACGCGATTGGTCAAAACCATCCAACAACGCGGGCAACCAGTTCGCAAATGTGGATGCCTGATCTTCTCGGCCAGTCCCCCAAAGGGCTGGCCGTTATCTTTTTTGCCGCGACGCTAGGCGGCATCGTACGCGGGTTTTCCGGCTTTGGCACCGCGCTGATCTTTCTGCCTCTGGCCACTCCGTTCCTCGGCCCGTTTGGGGCGCTGATCGGACTGACGATCATGGATATCTTCGGGCCACTCCCCAACCTGCGGCGGGCGTGGCGCGCCGTAGACCGCGGAGACCTGGCACGGTTGCTGCTTGGCTGCGCTTTGATCCTGCCTGTTGGCTTGTGGGTCCTCACGCAGGTCGAGCCCGAGGTGTTCCGATACGCGGTCAGTTTCCTGGCCTTGTTCATGCTCGCAATCCTGATCCTTGGATTACGCTACCAAGGCCGCGTGCGACGCGCGATGGTGACAGCCATCGGTGGCGCTGCGGGGTTTCTCGGCGGCGTCGCTGGGTTGCCTGGACCAGCGGTGATCCTGTTCTACATGTCCCGTCCGCTGCCGGTAGAAGTCATTCGGGCCACGATCCTGCTGTTCCTTTTCGGCTTCGACTTTCTTATTTTCGGCTCTCTGTCTGTCATGGGGCGTGTGACCTTCGACAGTGTTGTTCTGGGGCTGGCTCTGTCGGTCCCGAACCTTTTGGGCAATTGGCTGGGCGGCTGGCTGTTCAACCCCAAAAAGGAAAAGCTCTACCGCACCGCCGCCTACGTGGTTATCGCGCTGGCCGCCTTGTCGGGCCTGCCGCTTTGGGGCATAGAAGATATCCATGCGGTTGAATGAGATCACATATAACAACGCAACACCGGTCGATGGCTACGGGCCCGGCTTTTTCCGTATTGGTGGCCAGGTCCACGAAGGGGCGGTTCTGACCGGTCCATCGGGCACCACCGGTTGGGGCGGATACGACGATCAATCCTCTTTGCTTGCACTGGCTGGGCATGTGGATGTCCTGTTGATCGGAACGGGCGCTGATCTGGCCCACATCCCCTCTGACCTTCGAGCGGCGCTCGAGCAGGCCAGCATTGGCGTTGAGATCATGAACTCTCCTGCAGCCTGCCGTACCTACAATGTACTGCTCTCCGAAGGTCGCCGCATCGCGCTGGCTTTGCTTCCCACCTGACGGGATCCGTTTCATCTGGCCAAAAATATCCCAGGAGCGCGAAGGGCTGGCCCCTCATTTTCATGCTTATCCGACAGCGGCTCGGGCATTGCCCTGCGGCAAATCCCGCCTTTTGCCCCTATGCGCAATAAGATAAGCGGGACCGTATGACACTGACTGTAACCGATCTTGCCATCACCCGCGGGGGTATCCCCGTGCTCGAGGGGCTCAACTTCTCGCTTCAATCCGGGCAAGCACTGATCCTGCGTGGGCCAAACGGGATCGGCAAAACAACTTTGTTGCGTACACTTGCGGGGTTGCAGCCGGCGTTGAGCGGAACCATTGACGGGGCCGAGGATCAAATTGCCTACGCCTCGCATTCCGACGGGTTGAAGCCAACGTTGACGGTTGTGGAAAACCTGACCTTCTGGGCCTCGGTCTTTGGGACAGATGACATCCAACCGGCATTGGATGCCTTTGCCTTGAACGAGCTGTCGGACCGCCATGCGGGAAACCTGTCCGCCGGGCAGAAACGTCGCCTTGGACTGGCCCGGATGCTGGTCACCGGGCGGCCGATCTGGATGCTGGACGAACCGACGGTGTCACTGGACAAAAGCGCCGTCCAGATGTTTGCCGATACCGTTCGTGCCCATCTAGGGCAGGGCGGTTCCGCCCTGATCGCCACCCATATCGACCTTGGTCTGGACGGTGCGGTGCTGGATGTGGGTCCCAACAAAGCCAAACCAAAACCCATCGACGACTTTGACGGAGGCTTCCTGTGATCGCCCTGCTGCTGCGCGACCTGAAACTGGCCTTCCGCGCGGGCGGGGGTTTTGGCCTTGGTCTGGCGTTCTTTTTGATTGTGACTGTTCTGGTGCCGTTCTCAGTCGGCCCGCAATCTTCGCTGCTGTCGACCATTGCCCCGGGTGTGCTTTGGCTGGGCGCGCTTTTGGCCTGCCTGTTATCGCTTGATCGTTTGCTTGCGTTGGATTGGGAAGACGGGTCACTTGACCTGTTGGCCACCGCGCCCTTGCCGCTTGAGGCGGTTGTGTCGATCAAGGCGCTGGCCCACTGGATAACAACGGGTTTGCCACTGGTTCTGGCCGCGCCGTTTCTGGGTGTGCTACTGAACTTGCCGGTGCCAGGCTTTTTCTGGCTGGTGATCTCACTTTTGGTCGGCACCCCGGCCATGAGTGTGATCGGGACCTTCGGCGCAGCTCTGACTGTCGGCCTGAAACGCGGCGGACTGTTGTTGTCATTGCTTGTCTTGCCGCTGTATGTTCCCACGCTGATCTTCGGGGCTGAGGTCGCGCGCCGCGGCGCCACGGGGATGGAAACGCAGACACCGCTGTTGATGCTGGCAGGGATCACGGCGGCCACGATTGCTCTGTTGCCTTTTGCCAGTGCAGCCGTGCTGCGGATCAACCTTCGGTGACACGGTCGCAGTTTGACTGATGTCAATTGAGAACAAACACGAGTCGGACTAAATAAAGCCCATGTCTATCGCAGCCAAAGCCAATACCCTCTGGGAATACGCCAACCCGCGCAAATTCCTCGCGACCAGCGAGCGGGTCCTGCCGTTCTTCTGGATGACTTCTTTTGTGTGTCTGGTCGTCGGGCTGATCTGGGGCTTTTTCTTCACGCCGGATGACTACAAACAGGGCTCGACCGTCAAGATCATCTACCTGCATGTGCCTGCGGCGCTGATGGCGATCAATTGCTGGCTGATGATGCTGGCCACATCTTTGGTCTGGCTGGTGCGCCGCCATCATGTCAGTGCACTCGCTGCGCGAGCGGCAGCTCCCATCGGTATCGTGATGACCCTAATCGCGTTGGCAACCGGCGCGATCTGGGGGCAACCGATGTGGGGCACATGGTGGGCCTGGGATCCACGCCTGACGGCTTTCCTGATCCTGTTTCTGTTTTACCTTGGCTACGTAGCCCTGTGGGAAGCGATCGAGGATTCCGATACAGCCGCTGATCTGACCTCGGTCCTGTGTCTGGTGGGGTCGGTTTTTGCCTTGCTCAGCCGCTATGCGGTGAACTTCTGGAACCAAGGCCTGCATCAGGGGGCATCCGTGATGCGCGCCGCAGCCGTCACCGGCGCGGATACCGAAGAAAAAGTCAGCAACATTTATTTCTATCCGCTGCTGGTATGTATCATCGGATTTGTGCTGCTGTTCATTGCGTTGGTTCTGTATCGCACAGGAACGGAAATCCGGGCGCGACGGATTAAGGCGCTGCTGGCGCGAGAAAGGCTAAACGGATGATCCCTGATCTTGGAAAATATGCCGACGCGGTCCTGTGGTCCTATGCGGCCTCGCTGGGGTTGCTGATTGCACTGGTCGCTCTCAGCGTAATGCGTGGGCGCAAAGTCCGGGCGGAAATGGAAAAGCTCGAACACAGGATTTCACGCAATGGCTAAAATCTCACCCTTGATGATTGCGCCACCGTTGATCTTCGGCGCATTTGCCGTTCTGGCCGGAATTGGCATGTTCCGGGATGACCCCGATGCCTTGCCATCTGCACGCGAAGGGCAGCCCGCGCCACCTGTCGTTCTGACCGAGTTTCCGGGTAAAACGTTGTTCGACGATGACACCCTGCGTGATGGTGAGGTCAAGCTGGTCAACTATTGGGCCAGCTGGTGTGCGCCCTGCCGGGCCGAGCATCCTAACCTTGAGGCGCTGTCCGAAGAGGGCATCCCGGTCTATGGCATCAACTACAAGGATCAGTTGGCCAATGCCGAAGGTTTTCTGACCGAACTGGGCGACCCATATGAGGCCATCGGACGGGATGAACAAGGGCGCATGGCGCTGGACTGGGGTCTTTACGGTGTTCCGGAAACTTATGTGATCGACGGAGAGGGCACGATCATCCTGCGCTTTGCCGGTCCGATCACGCAGCGCGTCATCGAAAGTAGGATACGCCCGGCATTGGAAAAAGCCGGCCAGTGATCTGATCCGTTGCCATCCGGAGCGTGCCTGCTGCACGCGCTCTATTTCTTATTTCTGCTAGTTGCGCTGGCACCCAAGAAAAAGCCCCGGCGCATTGGCCGGGGCTTTGTTGCTTTAATCTTCCTTGGCAAGGTTCCGCAGCACATATTGCAGCACGCCGCCGTTTTCGATGTATTCGATCTCGGGCGCGGTATCGATCCGGCATTTCAGCGTGATTGTTTTCTCGGTTCCGTCGCCGAAAATGATGGTGCAGGGCACCTCTTGCAGCGGCTCGACAGAATCCAAGCCATGGATCGAGACGGTTTCGTCGCCTGTCAGGCCCAGTGTCTTGCGGGTGTCGCCGCCGGTGAACTCGAACGGGATCACGCCCATGCCAACCAAGTTGGACCTGTGGATACGCTCAAAGCTTTCGGCAATCACGGCTTTGACGCCCAGCAAGGCCGTGCCCTTGGCAGCCCAGTCCCGGGATGAGCCGGCGCCGTATTGCTCGCCACCAAAGACGACCAGCGGAAGGCCTAGTTCCTGGTAGGCCATTGATGCGTCGTAGATCGAAGCCTGTTCGCCGTCAGGACCTTTGGTATAGCCGCCTTCGACGCCGTCCAGCATCTCATTCTTGATGCGGATGTTGGCGAATGTGCCACGCATCATGACCTCGTGATTGCCGCGGCGGGAACCGTAGGAGTTGAACTCGCGCGGCTGCACCTGACGTTCGATCAGGTACTGACCGGCAGGTGAAGCGCTTGCAAAAGACCCTGCGGGTGAGATGTGGTCGGTCGTGACCATGTCCCCAAGAACAGCCAACACCTTGGCCCCTTCGATATTTGAGATCGTGCCCGGCTCGGTACCCATTCCCTGAAAATAGGGAGGGTTCTGGATATAGGTCGAAGTCGGCGGCCAGTCATAGGTTTCCTGTTGCGGAACCTCGACGCTTTGCCATTTCTCATCGCCTTTGAAGACATCCGCATATTTCGACTGGAACGCTTCGCGGGTGACAGTTTCTTGCACCAGCCCGGCAATTTCGCTTTGGGTTGGCCAGATGTCCTTCATGAAGACGTCATTGCCGTCCTTGTCCTGCCCAATCGGCTCGGATGTCAGGTCGATATCCATGGTGCCAGCCAACGCATAGACTACAACCAGCGGTGGCGAGGCTAGGTAGTTGGCCCGCACGTCCGGCGAAATCCGGCCTTCAAAGTTGCGGTTGCCGGACAGAACGGACGTGGCGACCAGATCACCCTCAGCAATTGCTTCGCTGATCTCCCTCTGGATCGGGCCAGAGTTGCCGATGCATGTGGTGCAGCCATAACCAACCAGGTTGAACCCGATGGCATCCAGATGTTGCTGCAGGCCAGCCGCCTTAAGGTATTCAGACACAACCTGCGAGCCGGGGGCCAGTGAAGTTTTGACCCAGGGCTGTCGGTTCAGCCCCAGCTCATGCGCCTTTTTTGCAACCAGACCGGCACCGATCATCACGTAAGGGTTCGAGGTGTTGGTGCAGGAGGTGATAGAGGCGATCACCACCTTGCCCGATTCCATGCCGTAGTTTTCGCCCTTGACCACGACCTGCTTGCCCATCGGGCGCTTGAAGGTATCCGCCATTTCTTTGGTAAATGCCGCCTTGGCGTCGGTTAGCGCAACATAGTCCTGAGGGCGTTTCGGGCCGGAGATAGCTGGAACGATCGTGCCCATGTCCAGCGTCAGAGTGTCGGTGTAGATGGGCGCGTAGTTCTTATCACGCCAAAGGCCGTTTTCCTTGGCATAAGCTTCGACCAGTGCCAGGCGATCCTCATCCCGACCGGTGTTACGCATATAGCGCAGGGTCTCACCATCAATCGGGAAGAAGCCGCAGGTCGCGCCATACTCGGGGGCCATGTTGGCAATCGTCGCGCGGTCAGCCAGCGGCAAACGTTCCAGACCGCTCCCGTAGAACTCGACGAATTTGCCCACCACGCCTTTCGCGCGCAGCATCTCGACGACTTTCAGAACAAGGTCAGTACCAGTGGTGCCTTCCACCATCGCGCCGGTCAGCTCAAAACCCACGACCTCGGGGATGAGCATCGAGATCGGCTGTCCCAGCATCGCGGCCTCGGCCTCGATCCCGCCGACGCCCCAGCCCAGAACGGCCATGCCGTTGACCATGGTGGTGTGGCTGTCGGTGCCAACCAGCGTGTCGGGGTAGGCGACTTCGTCGCCGTTTTGGTCGGTGTCGGTCCAGACGGTCTGGGCCAGATATTCCAGGTTCACCTGATGGCAGATACCGGTTCCGGGGGGAACAACACGGAAGTTGTTAAAGGCCGACTGCCCCCATTTCAGGAACTGGTAGCGCTCCATGTTGCGTTCATACTCGCGATCCACGTTCATCTGGAACGCGCGGGGATTGCCGAATTCATCAATCATGACCGAGTGGTCGATGACCAGATCAACCGGGTTCAGCGGGTTGATCTTCTGGGCATCTCCACCCAGTCCCTTGATGCCATCGCGCATCGCAGCCAGATCGACAACGGCCGGAACGCCGGTAAAGTCCTGCATCAACACGCGGGCAGGGCGATACGCAATCTCGCGCGGGTTCTTGCCGCCATTGCGTGCCCATTCGCCAAAGGCTTTGATATCGTCGACCGCGACGGAAAAGCCATCGTCCTCGAACCGCAGCATGTTCTCGAGCACCACTTTGAGCGCGGCGGGAAGCTTGGAGAAGTCACCCAGACCGGCCTCTTGCGCGGCGGGGATAGAATAATATGAAATGGATTTGCCATTCACGCTAAGGTTGCGGCGTGTTTTGGCGGTATCTTGTCCGACTTTGATGGGCATCTGTGGCCTCCCTCTGAAATGACTTAGATCCCGGGATCCGCTAATCTTTATCTGCATCACCAACGCCTTTGGTTCAAGGACCAAGGTGGTGAGCTCGTTGAGTTATGTATACCATTGCACACAAAATTTAAGGGTAACGATGGTCGCATGTCTCAAGAAACGTTGATTGGAGGTTGAACGGGCTTGCGTTTAAACCGGGCAGTACACCCAGCCAAAGGCCCGAGACCCGTAATGTTCAGATCCATTCGCGCGACAGCGCTAGTTTCCTTGTTTCTCTCCACATCTGCCCTGGCCGAGGGCGACCCGGTTGTTGTTGAGTTGTTCACATCTCAGGGCTGTTCGTCCTGTCCGCCTGCCGACCGGATCATGCATGATTTGGCCAAACGCGACGATGTGATCGGCCTGGCACTGCATGTGGATTACTGGGACTACATCGGCTGGAAGGACGAATATGCCGACCCGGATCACACTCTGCGCCAGCGCACTTATGCGCGAGAAGGTGGGCGGTCGATGATCTATACGCCTCAGATGGTGGTGAATGGGCAGCAGGATGTTGTCGGAGCGCAATCGCGGGAACTGGATCGCCTGATCAATGCGCATCTCAAGGCCACCCCGCAAGCGTCCGTGAAGGCCGCGCGCTCAGGTGATGATGTGACGGTGGATGTGACGCCGGTCGAACTGCCGGCCGGGGAAACCTATGACATTAGGGTCATTCAGTATTCACCGATGCGCCATGCCTCGATCCGACGTGGAGAGTTGGCTGGCCACGATCTGGATTATGCCAATGTTGTCGAGGCCTGGCATATGGCAGGTCAATGGGACGGCGTCGCGCCTCAGGCGTTTTCGGTAACCGTCGACCCAGATTTTCCGGCAGTTGTGCTGGTGCAAAGGGCAGGGCACGGCCCGATTGTGGCGGCCGCACGGGTCAAATAATTAGGGCATGTCCTCGGGCTGCACGCCCAAACCGTTCCAGGCTTTCCAGCGCCGGTGGATCCAAAACCACTGACCCATATGCTGTCTCACCATGGCCTCAAGATCGTCATTGGTGAACTGGGTCATGGTCTTCGGATCTGTATGCGGCACCGGGTCGTGTAGCACGATTTCAAAATCCACGCCGTTTGGTTGCCGCACCGCATAGCATGGGATCAGGACGGCGTTGTATTTCATTGCCAGTTCTGCATTCAGGACTGAGGTCACGGCGGGCTTGCCAAAGAATGTCAGCTCTTCACCGCCATGGGCGTGCAGATCGGATACGATCGCGATGATCCCATTTTTCTTGAGCGAACGCACCATCTCGACCATTCCGCGACGGCCCTGTTCAAACATCGGCGAGCCGGTCTTATGGAACGCCTCGACATACATGTCGTTGAAATAAGGGTTCGCCATGCGGCGATAGAGGCACCCAATCGGTTGACCGCTGCGTTCCTGCAGGGCGATGCGTGCTGCAAGATAGTGACCAAAATGCGCGGTGATCATCATAATCGGTCGCCCTTCGGCGACGGCAGTGTCAAATGCGGCAACACCCGAACCGCTTACCTTTGCCGTGCGCTGACGTTCGGTGAACCCTTCGGGCGAAAAATGCTCCATAATCGCGCGACCGGCATTGTCCGGAACGGCACTGCAAATTCTGTTGACCTCGGCCTCTGACAGGTCAGGGCGGGTCAATTTCAAGTTGCTGCGCACGCGTTTGGTAAAGCCGATCAACGGTGAAAGCCCACGCGCGATTGCGCCCATGGTGGCCAGGCGAGCTTCATAGGGCAGCAACCGCAAGGTCCCGATGACGCCCTTCATGAACAATCCAGTGATGTAGTATTTTCTAAGCTCTGTGCGGCTTAGTTCCGACTTTTCGACGGGCATGAATAGGTCTCACCGGCTGTTGCGATTTGCCGGGCAAGACATACAAGGCGGAAACCGCAACCACAAGCGTTGCAAAACAAAGCCATGCTTTGTCTTGCCGGATCGGACTAGCCCGTCACTCTTCGCTATCCTCTTCGATCAACGCTATTGCGCCTTCGTCGACCAGTGTTCGAATTGAGCCGATGACAAGTGTCATAGCTTCTTCTGCTTCTGCCAGTTTCACCTTGCCGCGTTCGGTGAATTCCTCGCGCAGGTTATCCGCCATACGCGTCGACATATTGGATAGCAGGAAATCGACCGCGGCTTTGTCATTCTCGGCCGTGGCGCCAGCCAAGGCGGTGACGAGATCAGCCTGATCCAATCCACGCAGAATCGCAGGCACGTCCCGGGGCAGGATGCGCGCCGGGATATGGGCGAAGGTGAATATCGACTGGCGCACCAAAGCTGCAAAGTCGGTGTCTTCTTCATCTAGGGCCGTCAAAAGCCCGTCGCGCGTCGCTGCGGCTGATTGGTTCAGAATCGCACCGACCCGCACGCCGGGGCCATCCGAAAAGGCCGTGGCGGGACGTCGATCAATTTGCGCCGCCAGCGACCAGCCAATCCGTTCAACCGCCTCGGGTGTGATGTTGGCCGTTTTAGACACGGCATAGGTGATGCGCCGCGCGACCGGGCCGGGCAGGTGACCCAGAAGTTGCGCGGCATTCGCAGTTTCCAGCTTGGACAACATGACCGCTGCAATTTCAGTGCTTTCGGCCAGAGCGATGGTGGCCAAATCTTCTGTCGGGATTTCGCGCAGCCGTTGCCACGGATCGCCGATCTGGCGCACCCCGGCTTCCTTCCGCAACCTAGCCGCTGTTGCCGGCGTAATCTTGTCGCTGACTGCGTCCAGAGCACCGGCCAACCCATGTGGAAAAGACAGGCCGACACTGTCCAGCGCTTCGGCAAATTCATGTGCGACGGATGCCAGCGTGATGCGATCCACTAGGCCCATCTGACCCAGCTGGTGCGTCAGCTTTTCCTGCAAATCGTCGGGAAGTTCTTCCAGGGGGATATCTGCGCCCTCATTCAACAAAAGACGCACCACGACGGCGGCTTTTTGTCGGTTGCTCAACGCCTTGGGGACGACGCGGGACGCGTCGTTCTGGGCGTCGGCTGCGGGTGTTGATGTCCCCGGTGCCAGTTGAACCAAAGAGTTTGTGTCCTGCATCTGCCCGTGGTGCCAAGTTTCTGTTCCACAGGCAGATTACTGAGAGTCGGGTAAAGAAAGGCTGAAGTTTAGTAGTTGTAAGTCAGCCCGGTGCGGATCGCCTCGCGCAGGGATGCCTCGGCCCAGGTGCCTTCACCGCCGCGCGCCTTGATCTCGCGCCACTGTGCGATGGCAAGATCGGTTTTGCCTTCGGTGACAAAGCCCTGACCCATATAGCTGCGCGCCAGTATGTTGTCGGGATTCGCCTCAATGGCGTTCGAATAGAAGGCATTCGCCAGATCAAGCTCACCCATTTTGCGGTAGGTGAAACCCCAGTAAGTCAACACGCGATCATCATCCTGATCCATGATGCGCAGGATGTCCTGTGCATTTTCGATCTGTCCGTCATAGGCCAGTTCGCGCACGGCGTCATACAGCTCTTCTTCAGTAAAGTTGGTCTTGTCCGGCTTCACGCACCGTCCGGCGTCTTTGTCATAGACGCGACCGAAGAAACACTTCTTGGTCGTGTTGGTCGGTTTTGGCGGGCTGCTGTCACCGCCAGCGGCGATCGCGACCGGCGCGAATGCAAAGGCCTGAAGGGCGATGGCTGAAGCGAGTACTAGGCGCATTTTCCTACTCCGTTGTCTGGGCTACTTACAGAAAGCATAGTGCGTTTCTCTCAAAAGCTAACAACCGAAGGCTCGCGTTTATTCACAAATGGGAAAAAATTTTCTCAGCTGTTCGTAATTTTGGCGCAGGTTTGAGTTTCAGCATCCCAAACCGAACCTGGTGCGCAGGACTGGGTTTGCTTGGAATGACCACTACAGGCCAATGCAACGGAGGCTGAGCAACCAATGGCCAAAGCACAAATCAGAATACGGATCATCGTGTTTCTCCTGTCCGGATTTACACCCACATCATAGCTTGTTTTGACCCGTCTGGCAAAACACCAAGGCCCAGAACGCGTCCTGCGATCCGGGCCCTGCGAACCAACTGATCAGATTGGGTTATTCGCCAAACACACGGGCGAAGATCGTGTCGACGTGTTTGGTGTGATAGCCCAGATCGAATTTCTCTTCGATTTCTTCCGGGCTCAGCGCGGCGGTGACGTCGGAATCCGCCAGCAGTTCCTCTTTGAAATCGGTGCGGTGTTCCCAGACTTTCAGCGCGTTGCGCTGCACCATGGCATAGGCATCTTCGCGACTGACACCTGCTTGGGTCAACGCCAGCAGAACCCGCTGGCTCATCACAAGACCTGGGAACTTGTTCATGTTTTCGATCATGTTCTCGGGGAAGATTAACATCTTGTCGATCACGCCTGTCAGTCGCCCCAGTGCAAAATCCAGCGTGATCGTGGCATCCGGCCCGATCATACGTTCGACCGAGGAATGCGAGATATCGCGCTCGTGCCAGAGCGCCACGTTTTCCATCGCCGGGATCACTGCCGCGCGCACCATGCGGGCCAGCCCGGTCAGGTTCTCGGTCAGGACCGGGTTTTTCTTGTGTGGCATGGCCGAGGAGCCTTTCTGACCCATCGAGAAGAATTCGGCCCCCTCCAGCACCTCGGTGCGCTGCATGTGGCGGATTTCGATGGCAACGTTCTCGATGCTGCTGGCGATAACCCCCAGCGTGGCAAAGAACGCAGCATGACGGTCGCGCGGGATGACCTGAGTGCTAATCGGCTCGGGCACCAGACCCAGTTGGTCACAGACATGCTCTTCCACACGCGGGTCAACATTGGCGAAGGTGCCAACCGCGCCGCTGATCGCGCCAGTGGCGATTTCAGCGCGGGCGTCGCGCATGCGGGACAGGTTGCGGTCCATCTCGGCGTAAAAACGCGCGAAAGTCAGGCCCATGGTGGTTGGCTCTGCGTGGATGCCGTGGCTGCGACCGATACGGACGGTATCCTTGTGTTCAATCGCGCGGCGTTTCAGGGCAGCCAGCAGACCTTCTAGATCTGCGATCAGCAGGTCGGCGGCGCGGGTCAGTTGCACGTTGAAACATGTGTCGAGTACGTCCGAGCTGGTCATGCCCTGATGGACAAAACGCGCCTCTTCACTGCCGACATGTTCGGACAAATGGGTCAGGAAGGCGATGACGTCGTGCTTGGTAACCGCTTCGATTTCGTCGATGCGAGCCACGTCGAATTCCAAGTCTTTGGCTTTCCAGACAGCCTCAGCATTCTCGCGTGGGATCACACCCAGATCAGCCATGGCGTCGCAGGCATGTGCCTCGATCTCGTACCAGATGCGGAACTTGGATTCGGGCGACCAGATGGCGACCATATCGGGGCGGGAATAGCGTGGAATCATTGGCAGCGGCACCTTATTGTGATTTGGCAGGAGGCGTTGCGGCGGGGTTTAAACCCGCGCAGACAAAGGAACAAGGCGCGAGTGCGAATATGAGACGGTTTGCCCTGATTTTGGCCCTATGGCCCGGTTTTCTGGCGGCTGAGGAGTTCAGAACGCTGACGGGGGATGAAATTCTGTCTGCATTGACTGGACAGAAGCTCGATTACGGGGAAGGTATCTGGCAGACCTTCGACGATACGATGCTGACACAGTATTTTTCGGGCGGACCCAGCGCCGGGCGGTGGGCGGTGCGCGAGGATCGTTATTGCTCGGTCTGGCCGCCTTCGGATTTTTGGGCCTGCTATGACGTCCAACAAAGCGGCAAAGTGATCCGGTTCGTGGATGATAACGGTGCCACGACCGACGGGACACTCGCCGAATGAGTCTGCCGCGCAATCTGTCGGATTTCAAAGGCCAGTGGAGCCTGACCCGGACCATTCTGGACGCGCAGGCGGGGCAGGTGCTGCAGGCCGATGGTCACGCGGTCCTGACCCCGACCGAGGACGGTTTGATATACGACGAAGAAGTCACGCTGCGTGTGCCGGGGCAAGCCGAGATGAAAGGCACGCGAAGGTACCTGTGGCACGCGGCGCGTGAGGCGATTGCCATAAATTTTGACGACGGCCGCTATTTTCACCGGCTGGCCTTGGGCCAGGCACATGCGTCTGACCACCACGATTGCCCGCCCGACAGCTATGATGCTGTCTACGATTTTTCGGCCTGGCCAGTCTGGTCAGTGCGCTGGATCGTCTCGGGACCCAGAAAATCTTATGAAATGAGCACCGAATATCGGTTAAGATAGCGTAATCATGTTGCAGTCAAAGCTCTAAGCGGGCATTTCTGCAGTTGAAAATAGGTGGAGACATAAGAATGAATGCGAATGTACTGGCCAATGCGATTGGCCCGCGCGAAGGCACCGCGCTGCGCGTCAAGCAAGTTGTGCTGGTGGCACTAGGTGTTCTTGCGCTGGCAATTGCTGCCAAGATCAAGGTTCCGATGTGGCCTGTCCCGATCACAATGGGCACCTTTGCCGTGCTGACCATCGGCACCGCCTACGGCACGCGTCTGGGTCTGGCCACCATGCTGGGCTACCTGTTGATCGGCGCGCTGGGCTTTGATGTGTTCGCAGGTTCCTCGGCCGAGAAATTCGGTCTGACTTACATGATGGGCGGTACTGGCGGCTATCTGGTTGGCTACCTTCTGGCAACCGTTTTGCTGGGTGCACTGGCTGCGCGGGGCTGGGATCGTTCGTTCAGCAAGATGGCGTTGGCTCTGGTTATGGCAAATGTCGTGATCTACGTGCCCGGTCTGCTGTGGCTGGGTCAGTTGTACGGATGGGATCAGCCGATCCTGCAGTGGGGCCTGACACCTTTCCTGGTGGGTGACGCGATCAAGCTGGTGCTGGCTGCGCTGCTGATCCCTGCGCTGTGGAAACTGGTGGGCGACGCACGCTCGTAATTGCCAACCAATCCAAAACTGACGAAGCCGCGCCTGGAGATATCCCGGCGCGGTTTTTTTGTACCCGCAGATCGGGATGCTGGACAAAAGGGGCCACTACAGGCCAATCTGCACTCAATGAAATCATCAGGTTATTGAGATATGCGTATTCAATTAGCTTCGGCACTCGCTGTTTGCGCTTCGCTTTTGCTGAGCGTCGGGACGGCATCCGCCGACACTCCTGTCACTTATACGGACAACGGGCGGGCGCTGTTCGGCTTTTCTGTACCCGACTTCTGGGCGCTGCGCACTGGTGGCCCGCGCGAAATTGAAGATACCGAGCTGGGCGATGCACGTGCCGTGGCACGGGTCATGGGGATGCGGCCAGTCACGGACGACAATGTCTGGATGGGCTTTGTGTCGCCTGCTGGAGTGGCCTCGATCGAGGGCGGTCTTCGGTATCTTGAGGATATCGACAGGTTTCTAGTCAAGGATCCAACAGTGTCCGAGACCACCACGACGCGCATTGGCGGGTTGCCCGCACGGGTTATTCGCGGGACAGGCAATCGCGAAGGACGTGGTGTTAATTTTACGGTTTCAGTGATTGACTTGCCGAAGGGGCGCGTGGCCATCGCCGTTGCGATCCTGCGGGACGGCGCCGATCCAGCTTATGTGGACGACCTGAACGCCGTGTTCGCGTCGTTCCGGTCCCTGCAGTGAGGAGGCGCACATGACACGCAAATTGATCAAACGCGCAACCCTTGCCCTTGGATTGGGTGCTGCCACGCTGACGCTTTCGGCCTGTGACGGCGTCACAGTCGGAGTGGGATACGGGTATGACCCCTTCTACGACTCGATGTTGTGGAACGACTACTATCACGACGTGGATGTAGATATAGACATCGACCGACCGGATCGACCCAGACCGCCCGATGGCCGCCCACCTGCGCGTCCTGTTCCGCCAATCGCTAAGCCACCGAACAGACCGCCAGTGTCCCGACCGCCGAACCGGCCACGACCACCGGTCGCACGGCCTCCGGCGGCCCGGCCGCCCATTCACCGCCCCGCAGGGCGGCGCTGAGCTAGCGGGTCAGTCCAGTAATTCCGTCGTGATCTGGGCTGACCCTTCCAAGGTTCTGTGGACCGGGCATTTGTCCGCGATTTCCAGCAATCGCGCGCGTTGCTCGGCCGTCAGCGGACCTTCAAGGCGGATCTTGCGGCGGAATTGATCGACTTTTCCTTCGTTGGCCAGCCCCGCGTCCTGCGCATGCACCTTGTTGTGGCACACATCGACTGAAACGGTTTTCAGCGGCCACCGCTTGCGCCGCGCGTACATGCGGATAGTCATTGATGTGCAAGCCCCCAAACCAGATGACACAAACCCGTAGGGCGACATGCCTCGGTCGGTGCCGCCGTATGAGGCGGGCTCGTCCGCGACAGCGTGGTGGCGTGGGCCGGACTGAATGTCCTGCAGGAACCCTTCCGGATCAGCTTCGGTCACTCGTACAACACCTTCGGGCGCACCCGGTGGTGGCGCAGGCGGGCAGAGCTTGACGTAGCGCGTTACCCACGCGGTGATCACGTCCGCCGCGTATTCCGCATCGGATGCGCGGGTAATCAGGTGATCGGCATCGTCGAGGGTCACAAAGCTTTTGGGATGTTTGGCGGCCAGGAAGATTGTGCTGGCATTGTCGATGCTTACGGTCTCGTCCCGAGGCGCATGCAAGATCAGCAAAGCGGCCTTCAGGTCTGCGATGGCCGGTATCAGTGCCGCTTCGGAAATATCATCCACAAAGGCTTTGCCGATGCGGAAAGGACGCCCGCCCAACATCACGTCCGCTGATCCAGCCTGCGTGATCTCTGGCAGCGCATCCTCAAAGTGATGGGCGACGTGGCCCGGATCTGCGGGGGCACCCAAAGTGACCACGGCCTTGCCGCTGGGAATGCCAGCACGGGCGCGCAACACAGCGGCACCACCCAGCGAATGGCCGATGAGCAATGCCGGAGCCATGTTGCGGCCAGCCAGATAATGCGAGGCTGCGATCAGGTCTTCGACATTGGAGGTGAAGGTTGTGTTGGCAAACTCCCCGCCGGAATGACCCAGCCCGGTGAAGTCAAATCGCAGAACGGCGATGCCCATCGCCGCCAGTCGGGCCGCAATCCTGCGCGCAGCAGGGATGTCTTTGGAACAGGTGAAACAATGCGCAAATAGCGCCGTGGCCAGGACCGGCCCGTCCGGCAAATCCAGGCGCGCGGCCAATTGGTTGCCGTCGTGACCGGCAAAGGTAATGCGTTCGGTGGGCATGACAGTTCCTTGTTCGTCGGGATGACCAATAGTGTGTGCTTCCTACTGGCCGCTCAACCCCATTGTAAGAAGCGTCACGGGAAGGTGAGTGAAGCGAACAGATTGAGCGCAATCCTTTGTCCGCCCTGTGAACCTAAAGAATCAAATTTCGTGAAGTATATTCTAAAAAATATTCGTTTTACTAATTTACGTCACCTCCCCATCTTACGACCATCGCAAACGTGCAGCCCCGGAGGTTCAAATGGCACATACTGCAATGGATCCAAGGGGCGTGGTTCTACGCCCGGATATACTGGCCGTGATTGCCCTGACCGGCGTGATCGGATTTGCGCTTGGTCAAACTCTGCCGCCGGTGGCATCTACTGAGGCGCAGGTTGCTGATCCCGTGTCCGAAGACTGGCACGGAAATGTCAGGCGGTCACATTGGTCGAACTGAAACGTCAGCTCAGCCCCATGAGCTGTGAATCAAAGGGATAGGTGGTCAGGTTCTCATATCCGTCTTCGGTGATCAGAACCTGATCCTCCAGCTTGATCGAGAAGTCTCCGCCAACCTCTCCAACGGCAGCCTCGACACACAGGACCATGCCGGGTTCGAGCGCGTAGTCGTAAGAGCGCGCCACTGCCTTGTCCGGATAAGCAACCAGAGGCCACTCATCGCACAAGCCGACGCCGTGCATCAGGCAGCCGTATTTCTGCGCCAGAAACTTGTCGTCCAACTTGTGTGCATTGGCTGTCAGTTCCGGGATCATCACACCGGGCTTCAACATCTCCATGTTGGTCATGATATGCTCATGCGCGTGCTGCATGGCGTACACCATGTCCGGTCGGGGCTTTTCGTCCCCGATCCACCATGTGCGCGAGATATCAATACAGATGCCATAGGATCCGATCAGGTCGGTATCAAAGGCGATGATCTCATTCTGTTGGGTGATCCGGGGACCGCATTCCTGAAACCAAGGATTGGTGCGCTGACCCGAAGCCAGCAGACGGGTTTCGATCCATTCGCCGCCGCGCCTGATGTTTTCTGCGTGCAGAACCGCCCAAATGTCGTCTTCCGAGGTTTTGCCGTCTCCCACATTGGCGCGCGCGAATTTTTCCATTTCCGCCACAGCGGTTTCGCAGGCGTGATTGGCGCAGCGCATGGCTAGGATTTCGTCCGGGCCTTTTATGGCGCGGGTCTTTTCCGTAGCCTCTTCGCCTTCCATGATTTCGAACCCCTGCGCCTCAAGCGCGCGCAGGCCGTGCAGCATGATCTTGTCCACGCCGAGGCGCTTGTTGCCGCCACCATGTTCGTCGATCAGGACGCGCACCTCGTTTGAAAACACGTCCGCTGCCACATCTACCTTGTCGCCCCGGTCAAAGTAAAACAGGTCGGCGCCGGATCGTTGCTCGCGCACCAGTGGGTTGAACGTGGAAAGGAACGGAGAGTTCTTATAGTCCCAAATCACCATGTAGCCGTCAGCGCACAGCAACACCGCGCGGAACGGATTGTGCGTGTTCCACAGCTGCATGTTGGTGCTGTCGGTGGCATAACGAATGTTCAGCGGGTCGAACATCAGCAGCCCGCCATAACCGCGATCGACAATGGCTTGAGTCAGTCGTTTCCACCGGTGTTCGCGCATCCGGGCCAGATCGGGCAGGGCAAGGCCGGCCTTTTCCCATTCTGAAAACGCAAGCTGCGTAGGGCCAATTTCGATCCGGTCGTTTTCATTCGGGGTACCATCACCAAGAGTCGCATCTTTGGTCGGGTCGATCTTGCGGCTGTCGCGGTAGTGTCGGTTCATGGTGGGTCTCCCTGCCTGTTCTTTGAGTGTGAAGAATCAATCTCCCGACGTCTTGAAGGTTTGCGACGGTGCGTTCGTCGCTTTTTGACCGACAAGTGGAAATTCTGATGATACGTCAAATTCATGACGACCATTCTTCAGACTTCAATTCCGTATGACCCGCTGAACAAGCGCTCTTTGCCAGGCATTCAGCCATCAAGCATGGACAACTGGTTGCACCGCGATGATGCGTTCGCCGCCCAGATGCAAAGACGCGAGGACCTGTTGGTCAGTCATCGGTCGGATGTGCTGGCGATGGATGCAGGCGCTAAACCCGCTGCGCAGGAGTTGTTGGATCTTGTCTTGAACCAAGTCTATCCCGAGTGCACAGATCACGTCGCTCGCCCGGACGGGACAGATGTTACGATCGATCCGGATCAGCCATTGGATACGCTGTGCCGATTGGTGCAGGAAGATTTCTGCATCCTGCAAAAGCAGGGGGATGAACATGTTCTGACCGGAGCCATCCTGTGTTTTCCTGCCAGTTGGCGCTTGTCCGAGAAATTCATGCGGCCTCTGATCGACATCCATCTGCCTGTTGACAGCTACAACGCCGACATTGCCCGGCGGGTTCAGCGGTTGTTTGACGGGATACAGCCAGGGCGCCCTCTGCGGCGGTTCAATGCGCTGTGGTATGAAGACGCCGAGCTGCATCAACCCCGCAGTGCATACGACCGACGGGCCCCGCAGGAGCCAGGACACGCTAGGTTCCTGCGAAGTGAGCGGCAGACGCTGTTGCGACTGCCTGAGACGCAGGCCGTGGTTTTCTCGATCCATACATATGTTCTGGCGGCAGAGCAGGTGCCTAAAATGGAAAACCCCGCCTGATGGCGGGGCCTCCAAGGAGGGTCATTTCATACCAGGCTACATGCCCAGCGCGCTGGCAGCGCCCGCAAGTGCCCCGCTTGTGCTGAGAGCGGAGATCGCGACCGAATACACCAGCACCTGAGTGTTCAGGCGGAAGTCTTCGCCCCTTATCAGGTTCACAGCGGCCAAAGAGGCCGCAATCGGGACGGACACGCTTGCCACGGCACCCGTCAATCCCCAACTGGTCAGTCGGAGGATATCGCTGGGTTGCTCGTGGACGAGGGGGGGGGGCGTGTCGTCCCGATCGGTAGGCTGCTCGATAGGTTCTGTCCGAAAAGCGATGCTGAGCAACTGCTCGTCTGACAGCTGGATTGGCCGGGCTACTGGGGTCAGCGCCTTTTTTTCTGGCTCATCCGGGTCTTCTGCGTCAGTAACATTCAGTCCGGCAAACGGGCCTGTCACTGCCTCGAAAATCTGTTTTCTGTCACGCGGCCTGCTTGGGGCCAGCGTGTCAAATGCGCTCATGAATTGTTCGATGGTCAGAACGGTGTTGGGCGACAGCCATTCGACCCGCTGGGTCGCGCAGACGTCAACCATTCTGTAAAGGATCACGACCAGCATCAGCTCGGAAACTTCGCAGTCATCCAATAGGGGGGAAACCGGAGTCACTGTGATCGTCAGCCGGTTATTCGGCAGGGTGACAATCGGTTTCTGGATTGTCTTCAGACCTGCAGCGCGGTTAAGGCGCTCGAACCGGTCTTCGGTTTCGGCGACCTTAGTATCCAGCGTCAGGCGCACCAGATACTGACTGGACACAATGCTGGCTTCGGTGCTGTTCTGCAGAGACTTGCGTTCGACCAGGTGACCGTAGTCCGCAAGGGTCTTGGCAACGATGTCGCTGAACCGCTCGATCGCGTCCTCGGTCTTACCGTCGAATTGCAGACCACCGTGATAGCTGTGCTTCGGAGTCACTGCGCTGTCCTTTGTCGCATCCTGTGTTTGGAAACAATCTAGCAAGCGATCTGGGGCAGATTTGGGCAAAAATGGAAAAAAATGAGAAATCGGGCAGATTGATTACGCTATGGAAACCTAGGCATTTTAAGGGCCTTTGGGCGTCTGTGGCGACAATGTGGCCGAAATCGGGTGTAACAGCCAGAATCCCAAGCCAGCTTCAACCGTCGATTCGGGCAGCCATTATTGCAATGGACTGTTGGTAAACCGAGGCGGCATTCCACTGTTGAATGACTGCAAAGTTTGGCTGACCCTGTTGATAGCCCCGACCGGGTTTCCAGCCCTTCTTACGCAGAAAATTGGCAGTTGAGGCCAATGCATCGGTCATATTGTAAAAGTCGACCTGACCGTCGCCGGTGGCATCAACCCCGTATTGCATGGCATTGCCCGGTAGGAACTGGGTGTGCCCAAGTTCGCCATGTTTTGCCCCTTTTGTCGCTGTCGTAATGCTGCCTTGATCGACCAGCTTCAGCGCCCCGATCGCGTGAGGAATGAAAAATTCGGACCTGCGGCAGTCATAGGCCAGTGTTGTGATTGCGGAAACAACCTGACTGTCCCCCATGAAGTTTCCGAACCCGGTTTCCATGCCGTGAATGGCGATCAGCACCCCGGCCGGTACGCCGTATTGACGTTCGAGTGCCGCATAGAATTGTGGGTTGCGCGCTTTGCGTTTGCGCCCTTGCGCCACGATGGTGTCTGCCCCTCGGACGCGCATGAACTTGTCTAACGAGTATTTAAAGCTCTTTTGATTGCGGTCCGCGGCTATGGTTCGCGTGGCGTATTGGGATTGGGCCAGTGCCTGCAATCCTTTCTTTTTGACGCCCGCGCGTTTCGCCTGTTTGGCAAAGTCCTTCTTCCATGTCTCAAAGCCGCTGCTGGTGTTGCCGCAAGGTGCCGCGGAAGCAAGGGCGGGAAGGGATAGGGCGAACAAGAGAGCGAAGCGAAGCATCAGGGAAACCCGGAAAATTGCATTGTCAGGAAAAGAGTACGCTGCATTTCTCTGTCCGAAAAGACGTTAGTACAGGTCCAGCTCTCCGGTACCTTTTAGACTTTCAAACCACTCATCGGGTGTTTTGTCGATTTTGGCGTGTTTGACCATCATCGCGTTCATATTGGGTAGGTCCGAGGAATCTGGCCATTCCTCCGGTCGCCACAGGTTCGCGCGGATCACACATTTGGGGCAGTGTGCGAACACTGTTTCGACGTGAATGACCAAGGCCAGTTTCGGCGAGCGGTTGTTTATTGCCATGCTATCCAGCAAGTCGCGGTCTTTGCATAAACGGGCAGTGCCACGAAGGCGCAGAGTTTCCATCTTGCCCGGCACGAAGAATATCAGGCTGACACGTGGGTCCAGCAAAATATTGTGGAACGTATCCACGCGCTTGTTGCCGGGTCGATCAGGGATTGCGATCAGTGTGTCGGATAACACATTTACGAACCCTTCTGGATCACCTCGGGGCGAGATGTCCAGATGACCACCTGGGTTGGCTGATGCGATCAGGCAGAATGTGGATTTAGCAATAAAGTCGCGGCACATCTGATCCAGCCCGGACAGCTCTTTGGCGATGATCTGGGGCAGGGGCGCTCCGGTTATGCGCTGCAGTTCATCGCTCGAAGTCACGAAGTCTGTGAATTGAGAAAAGGGGGCGTCTGATGACATGCGATCTCTCCTAACCGGGTGGGTCGAGTGTGAGAGATCGTACCAAACGAAACAAGGGCGCCCGAGTGGACGCCCTTGAATTTTAAACCGCAAATCGGATCAGCAGCTGTAGTACATGCCGTATTCAACTGGGTGCGGGGTGTGCTCGTAGGTTTCGACTTCTTCCATCTTCAGTGCGATGTAGCCGTCGATCTGGTCCTTGGTGAACACGTCGCCCTGCAGCAGGAAGTCGTGATCCGATGCCAGAGCTTCCAGAGCTTCGCGCAAGCTGCCGCAGACGGTCGGGATATCGGCCAGTTCTTCGGCAGGCAGATCGTACAGGTTCTTGTCCATGGCTTCGCCCGGATCGATCTTGTTCTTGATGCCGTCCAGACCGGCCATCAGCAGAGCGGCAAATGCCAGGTAGGGGTTCGCCGCTGGATCGGGGAAACGAGCCTCAACGCGCTTGGCTTTCGGGCTTTCGGTCCACGGAATACGGACGCAACCCGAACGGTTACGGGCCGAATAGGCGCGCAGAACTGGGGCCTCAAAGCCCGGGATCAGACGCTTGTAGCTGTTGGTCGCTGGGTTGGTGAAGGCGTTCAGCGTTTTGGCGTGCTTCAGGATGCCACCGATGAAGTACAGTGCTTCATCCGACAAATCGGCGTATTTGTCGCCTGCGAACAGTGGCTTGCCGTCTTTCCAGATCGACATGTTCACGTGCATGCCGGTGCCGTTGTCACCTGCGATCGGTTTCGGCATGAACGTGGCCGATTTACCGTAGGCGTGCGCAACATTGTGGATGATGTACTTGTACTTCTGCAGCTCGTCGGCCTGTTTGGTCAGGCTGTCAAAAATCAGACCCAACTCGTGCTGACACGACGCCACTTCGTGGTGGTGCTTGTCGACCTTCATGCCCAGACGCTTCATGGTCGACAGCATTTCCGAACGCAGGTCCTGCGCTTCGTCGATCGGGTTGACCGGGAAGTAACCGCCCTTGACGCCCGGACGATGGCCCATGTTGCCCATCTCGTATTCGGTGTCAGTGTTCCACGACGCATCGGTCGCATCAACTTCGTATGATACTTTGTTGATACTGTTCGAAAAACGGACATCATCGAACAGGAAGAATTCCGCTTCAGGGCCCATATAGGCCACATCACCGATACCCGATGCCTTCAGGTAGGCTTCGGCTTTCTGTGCGGTGCCGCGCGGATCACGCTCATAAGCTTCGCCGGTGTCGGGCTCAACAACCGAACAGTGTACGCAGATGGTTTTTTCCGCGTAGAACGGATCGACATATGCGCTGTTGGTGTCGACCATCAATTTCATGTCGGATGCTTCGATCGACTTCCAGCCCGCGATGGACGAACCGTCGAACATGAAGCCTTCTTCCAGGAAGTCCTCGTCAACTTGGTCGGCCATCAGCGTGACGTGCTGAAGCTTGCCGCGGGGATCAGTGAAGCGAACGTCGACGTACTCGGCGTCCTCGTCTTTGATCAGCTGAAGAACTGCGTCCTTGCTCATAACTTAATATTCCTCTGCTTTGAGTTTGTTCTGTTACAGCGCTTCCGGGCCGGTTTCCCCGGTCCGGATGCGAATGGCTTGTTCAACGGGCGAGACAAAGATCTTGCCGTCGCCGATCTTGTCGGTCTTTGCTGCCGCGACGATAGCGTCGATGGCTGCGTCAACCTGATCATCGTCCAGCACGACTTCGACCTTCACCTTGGGCAGGAAATCGACGACGTATTCCGCGCCGCGATACAATTCAGTGTGGCCCTTCTGACGGCCAAAGCCCTTAACCTCGATCACGCTGAGACCCTGGACGCCGACATCCTGCAGCGCCTCTTTAACCTCATCGAGTTTGAACGGCTTGATGATCGCTTCGATCTTCTTCATTCCGGGCTCCTGTTAACTCTTGTCAGTTTGGCACTGACCACGTCTAAATTCTGGCGGCAATGTGATAGCGATATCGGCCCGAGCCGGGCGCTGAGAAAATGGGCATCGGGTCAATTTTTGATCAATTTGCACAAAAAGTAAGCGAAATTGAATCGCCAGAGGATTTGAGATGACGGAATTGCTAACAGCGGCGCAGATGCGGGGGATTGAAACTTCGGCGATTGAGTCCGGTCAGGTGACCGGTCTGGAGCTCATGGAGCGCGCTGGCCGCGGCGTTGTTGAGGCGATTTTTGAGGAATGGCCGGAGTTGGCGAAAACTTCGGGGCGTGCTGTGGTTTTGTGTGGCCCCGGCAACAATGGCGGTGATGGGTTTGTCGTCGCGCGGTTGTTGAAAGAGTGGGGTTGGGAGATCGATGTATACCTGTATGGCGATCCGGAAAAACTGCCGCCAGATGCGCGAACGAATTTTGAGAAATGGAGAAACAAGAACCAAGTCAATTTTCGACGGATTGATCCGGCTCCGCTGGAAGATGATACCTTTCGATTCCAACCCGGTACAAGCTTAGTAATTGATGGGTTGTTCGGAACTGGTCTGACTCGCCCTTTCGGAGGAGTCTTTTCACTTTTAGCATTTGAGCAGGCAAGGAGCTTGCTGCGGAATAATGATGTCCGGGTCGTTGCAATCGACGTTCCAAGCGGGCTGTGCGCTGACAGTGGGTGCATTCTTGGGAATGTCATAGCTGCTGATCTCACTGTTACTTTTCATGACAAGAAGATCGGCCATATGATCAACGATGGCCCCGCAAACTGCGGATTGGTCCGGACAAAACAGATCGGGCTTGTGCAAAAGGAAGCCAGCGCAATCGTTAAGTTGGTTTCTGAAGACGGGCTTTCCGCAGCAAAAAGCGAAACGGATCATAAGTATTCCCATGGACATGGGCTGATCCTGTCCGGTGGTTCTGGCAAGACCGGCGCGGCGCGATTGGCGGCGCGCGGCGCTTTGCGGATTGGGGCCGGGTTGGTGACATTGGGGGTTCCGCCGGCGGCGCAGACAGAGGTTGCGGCACAGGTTACGGCCATCATGTTGCAACGGGTTGAGGGTGGCGACGAGTTGTCCGATGTTCTCGACGATGAACGGCTGAATGCCCTTTGCTTTGGCCCTGGTCTGGGATTGGAGCGTGCGCGGGATCTGGTGCCGGTTGCTCTGGCGGCAAATCGGGCGACGGTTTTGGATGCCGACGCTTTGACTGCGTATGCGGACGACCCTGCGGCTCTGTTTGACCAATTGCACGATGAATGCGTTCTCACACCGCATGGTGGAGAGTTCGCACGGCTGTTCCCTGACATATCTGAAAAGCTCAAGGCGGTTCCCACCAAAGGCCCGGCCTATTCCAAGGTCGACGCAACGCGTGAGGCGGCCAAGCGGGCAGGGTGCGTCGTTCTGTTCAAGGGGTCGGACACGGTGATTGCCGCGCCGGATGGGCGCTGCGCGATCAATTCGGCCCATTATGAGCGTTCGGCACCGTGGTTGGCGACGGCTGGCTCTGGCGATGTGCTCGCCGGGTTTATCACCGGCTTGCTGGCGCGTGGGTTCGCTCCGATGCAGGCGGCGGAAACGGCGGCCTGGCTGCATGTGGAATGTGCGCGCACTTTCGGCCCCGGGCTGATTGCCGAGGACCTGCCCGAGCAACTTCCTGCAGTCTTTCAACATCTGGCCAAATGACGCATGGGCGGAAATTAGCCGCTTTTTTCAACGTTCGGCAAGAATTAGCCGCACGTATACGCATCAGTGCATGTCATTCCTTTTGAAAGACATCAGACAGAGTGGCAGACTTGTACCCAGATTTTCCTGCCTACGAAGTCTTGGTAGCCAAATCTTTGATATGATTAAAATTTACTTTCTGCCGATTTGAGCCGTAAGGCAGAAATCCTAAACGCGACTAACTCGGTTCCTTGCGGAGTGGTCCGTCACATCGGTTTTTCTTTTGGCGGTTCCCACAAACGAAACGTTCAAGGTGAATAAAATGACAGTGAATTTGAAACTCCCCTCGGTTGCCGCTGTTCTGGCGATGACCACGGCGATCCCTGCCGCTGCTGAACTAAAGTACGAAAATAACAGCGGCGGTTATGTGGTGCTGTACGGTCAGCTCGATCCGGTGATCGTATCGGTCGATGACGGTCAGGAGACCGAGACCCGGTTGCTGGACAATGACCTGTCCAACAGCCGCGTAGGTTTGCGCGTCATGCAGCCCTATGGCAGCAATGAGTTCATGTTCCGGTTCGAAACCGGTCTGGGTCTGCCAAGTACCGGGACAGCCAACCAGGATGGTACCAACACCAACGGTTGGAGCCGTGAAGATATCCGCCACGTCGATTTCTCACTCAAGGGTGGATACGGCAAGTTCTCTGCCGGTCAGGGTAGTATGGCCTCGGACGGGGCGGCCGAGACTGATTTGTCCTACGTCGGGACGGCTTTGTATTCTTTTACGAACGATGAAAACGGCGCGTTTTTCTACCGGGGAGCAAACGGTGTCCTGAGTGGCATCACCGTTGGCGACTCGGCCAGCAACTTTGATGGCGCGCGTCGGGGCAGGGTCCGGTATGACACGCCCGATTTCAACGGCTTCTCAGCGGCGATTGCTTATGGTCAGAACATCCTGTCCAGCAGCGATGACGACGATTATTACGATCTCGCGGTTAAGTACCGGAACACCTTCACCAACGGTGTCGAGTTCGCAGCGAGCATTGCCTACGCAGTAAGGGATTTCGACGGCCAACCCGGCGAACGCAAGGATACCATTGGGTCCGCGTCGGTCCTGTTGCCCAGCGGGTTCAGCTTTACTGCAGCCCTCGGCACGAGGGACGATACCTCTACCGGCGCCAGCGACCCGGACTATTGGTACACTAAACTTGCTTATGAAGGGGATTGGGTGTCCTGGGGTAAAACCGGCGTTGGTATCGACTATTTCGACGGTTCCGATTTCGAAAATCAGGGGTCCAGCACCAAGTCCTGGGGTATTGCCGTTGTTCAGCGGATCGATGCGATCAACACAGACGCCTACCTGAAATACCGCAACCACGATTTCGACGACACGGTCGACTTTGACAAGAACGAAGCCTGGGTGCTGGGTGCGCTCTGGAAGTTCTGACGACGTTTCCCCGTAAACTAACGGCGCCCCGGTCTGACTGGGGCGTTTTTTTTGTTCAAATCGGCGGCAAAACAAGGCTGATCTGGCCATTGCCTCTTGCACGTAAGCGGCTGGGCAAATAGAAGGCGTCAAATTTGCCCGGCGCGCCGTTTTGCGCGCCCCGAATCCTATGGGGACTACCATAATGCAGGTTACCGAGACGCTGAACGAAGGTCTGAAACGCGGCTACAATATCATCGTATCCGCAGCCGAGCTGGACGACAAAGTTAACGAGAAACTGGTCGAAGCGCAGCCGGAAGTCGAAATGAAGGGTTTCCGCAAAGGCAAAGTGCCGATGGCATTGCTGAAAAAGCAGTTCGGTCAGCGCCTGTTGGGCGAAGCGATGCAGGAAAGCATCGATGGTGCGATGAACCAGCATTTTGAAGACAGCGGCGAGCGCCCTGCGCTTCAGCCCGAGGTCAAAATGACCAACGAAGACTGGAAAGAAGGCGACGACGTCGAGGTCGCAATGTCCTATGAGGCACTGCCTGCGATCCCCGAAGTTGACCTGAAATCGGTCGAGTTGGAAAAGCTGGTTGTCAAAGCAGACGACGCAGCCATCGAAGAGGCGCTGGACAGCCTGGCCGAAACCGCGCAGGACTTCAAAGCGCGCCGCAAGGGTTCGAAAGCCAAGGACGGCGATCAGGTTGTGATCGACTTTGTTGGCAAAGTTGACGGCGAAGAGTTCGAAGGTGGTTCGGCTGAAGACTATCCGCTGGTTCTGGGTTCCAACAGCTTCATCCCCGGCTTTGAGGAGCAGCTTGTTGGCGTGAAGGCCGAAGAAGTCAAAGACGTCAACGTTTCCTTCCCCGAGGAATACGGCGCAGAGCATCTGGCCGGCAAAGACGCCGTATTCACTTGCACCATCAAAGAGGTGAAGGAACCCGTTGCTGCAGAAGTAAACGATGAGCTGGCAACCAAGTTCGGCGCAGAAGATCTGGCCGCGCTGAAAGGTCAAATCGCCGAGCGTTTGGAAGCGGAATACTCCGGTGCATCCCGCGCGGTTATGAAGCGTGGCCTGCTGGACGCGCTGGACGAGAAGGTCTCGTTCGACCTGCCTCCGTCGCTGGTTGAAGCCGAAGCCAAGCAGATCGCACATCAGCTGTGGCACGAGGAAAACCCGGAAGTGGAAGGTCACGACCACGCCGAGATCGAGCCCACAGACGAGCACAACAAGCTGGCCGAACGCCGCGTGCGTCTGGGCCTGCTGTTGGCTGAACTGGGCCAGAAGGCCGAGGTTGAGGTCACCGACTCTGAGATGACCCAGGCGATCATGAACCAGGCACGTCAGTACCCGGGTCAGGAACGTCAGTTCTTTGAGTTCGTGCAGCAGAACGCTCAGATGCAGCAACAGCTGCGCGCGCCGATCTTCGAAGACAAAGTCATCGACTACGTCTTTGAACTGGCTCAGGTCGCGGACAAAGAAGTCAGCAAAGACGATCTGCAGAAAGCCGTTGAGGCACTGGACGAGGAGTAATCCTCGTTCAACCATCCCCCATGGGCATAAAAAATACGGAGCCGTCTGATAAAAGACGGCTCCGCTTGGGTGGCTTTAACCTATGAGGTGAGGGGGTCAGGCCTCATGAGCAAAAGCACGGGGGGTTCTTAACAGAGCGGTCTTCTGCTCTGGCGTAAAGCGGTCTGAAAGCGCCTCGATCAGCTTTAGTACAGACTCGACTTCGGTTTTCGATGTTGCCGAACTCATCTGTTCGACAAAGTACTTTTCCAACTGAGTCAGCGGCTGGTGGTCGTAGTTTGCGGCACTTGGCTTGGCCTTTGCGCCCTCAAACAACTCCAGCGCCTGTTCTTCGGTCAGGAAGACATCGTGTTCAATGTCGGAGTAATCCCGAATTCCAGCGATCCGTTCATCCGAACAGTCCATAAGGGCGGCCATGGCCACAACCTTGCCCATTGGCTTGGCAGTTCCAAGATAGTCGTAAGGCGCGTTGCCGGATCGTTGCAGGACGCGGTTCATCACAGGGTCAATCACGGCAATCGAGTCCAATACGCCGGCCATCTTGGCATATTCGAACGAGCCGATCATGATCTCGCTGGTGACATAGGATACCGAGTTTTCCCCACGTCCTCGCCCAAGCTTTTTGGTGTCGACGCAAAACCGGGTTGCTTCCCAGACCTGCGCGCTGCGGATCGGCGGTTCGCCGTCTAGGATTGAATGAAAAACGTCGGACAGCATGTGTGGCCCGGTCGTTTGCAGTAGTCTCATGCACCCAACAACGTCCCCCTCGTCGTCGATGCTAACTATATGTGCTGGATGAAGGTCGTCAAAATGGTCGCGTTCGCGCCCATCAACGATATTTACATCCCAACCAAGGCGGTCGCCAAAAACGCGCGCGCGCAGTTTGTACATCTCGTCCAAGACATGCTTAAACTTATTCTGGTTGATACCATCAATTACGATGATCATTTCCATCCCCCTACAGTCTGGTTACCGTAGGGATGACGTTAACTAAGATTTGAGCTAAGACTATTGGGGGTTTCCCGTATTTTTTGATCTTTTTTGATTATCCTGGGGCAATTAGGCCCAATCCAATAGCTCTTCCAATGGCTTGCGGTGTTGTCAACGCGCCCATTTTTTCACGCCCGGATCGCATATGAACTTCGACGGTTCGGTGGGAAATCGACAGGATATCACCGATGTCTTGCTGTGATTTTCCGTCCGCAACCCACTGCAGGATCTCTTTCTCTCGCGTCGAAAGGGCTGGTAAATACAGTGCTTTGGCCAGCAGGCCAGACTGCATCACGGTATCATGCGCTGTAACTGCGGCCATCTGCAGGTCCCCCATCACATGTTTCTTCAGCTTTGCCCACTCGGAATCCGAGCAATTTCGGGTCACATTCAGCAAGCCACATTCCCCGTATGGGCCACGTACCGGAACGGTTAAGCCACGGGAAGTAATGCCAAAATCATGCGCGTCCCGAAAAACCGAATGGAACTTTTCGTCGTGATTAAATCTGCCCCAGTCCACCGGAGCGATGCTGAGCGCAGATTGATACAAGGTCGGATCGAAATGGTGGAAGCCTTGGCTGCCATAGTGAATCTTCCATTCGTCCGGGTAGTTGGCATACCCCTGAACGTCACCCTTTACAGGGTTAAAAGTGGCATAAGACGCGTAATCGAAACCCAATTCATCGCAGACAGCATTAATTATGTCGGCTGCCGACTTTTCCTCGTGGTCGATCGCGGCCAAGTCTATAAGTTTCACCTGTCCAACCCTTGCGGCGGCAAATCTTTCCCCAAAGACATGCCAAATCTGTCCATTTCACCGAATACGTTGCGTCAACTGTGGTGCCTGACGCAAGCTAATTATGTATATCGCTTAGGCATAATGCGTGGTTATGGCAACAGAATACCTTAGCGATTACATAAGTCATTATTGCAACCTTTACGCTAATGACAAGCTATATCCTTACCCAGCGTCACTCTGACCTTAGGCCAGTTTCAACCAGCATCCCGGCGGCCTTCGCCTCGGGGTAGTAACCTTTGGCATAAAGGAAGATAGCCCGCTTCTGGTCGCCATCTGACAAGAGCCACGCCCCACGCAGGTATTTTCCGGCAAACTCCAGATTGGTGTCTGCATCCAACAAACCCTGAGCGTTGCCTTTGTACCCCATGGATCGCGCTGTCGCGGGCAGGATCTGCAGCAACCCGTAATATGGCCTGTTGACGGCCCATGGCCGGTGCGTGCTTTCCCTTATGGCGAGCTTGTGCAACAGCTCGCGCGGCAGTTCATAATGGTCAGCCCACGTGTTGATTGATGCACGCAATTCAGGGGTCTCATTGGGGTATAGCGGCGGATCAAAAGGGGCATTGCGAGAGCTCTGCTTGCCATCCAAACCGCCGCAGGCAGCCAGGGCAGGTGCGCCGAGTAATGCAACAAGTAAAGCGCGGCGCGTGTAGTGGGGCATGTGTAGTCTCCGGATGGGGGTTGGTCGCATGATAGTCCCGTCGAATGCAACCGCAAGCAGACACACAGTCCGCGCGCTGATTTATGCCGGGTCTCGTTGCGTCATAACCTGGTGCCAAAGTGTTCCGTAATTGTCAGGTCGGATAGGCGGGTCGTTAAATTTCGACCTGGAACCACAGAATGATATCGGCAAACCAGATCTTGTTCTCTGTCGCGCGAAACTGAACAGTGTTGTTGATCCCCGGATTCAGGACGGTTCCGGGAAAGGCCTCCCATAATCCGCGAATGTCGCCGCCCGACATGGACGGGCCATAAATGAAGGTGTCGTTAATTTCGATCTGAAAAGCCCCTCCGGACGGCGTTGCCCAGGCTTTGAAGGCAAGGATCGGCTTCGCGCGGTTGGTTCCGATGATCAGGTTGGAAGGGATCGGGTCGCTGAAGGTCTGGCTTTCACCGGGGTTTAAAGAAAAAGAGCCGTCATTCACGACGATGTAGTTGCACAAGGATGCCATAGTGATTTCTCCTGTCGGATCGCGATCCGCCCAGATGTGCGATCACGCAAATTGCTAATAAAATGAACTTCAAAAAAAATGCGGCTGGGGCGGCAGGGGCCGCGTGACCGTAGGATAGCATAATTTCAATCCAAATTCCTGGTCGTGCCTGACGTCACTCTTTGTCACGGCCTGGGGTTCGAACACAAAAAAAGGCCGCGCCCTTCGGCGCGGCCAATCAATCTTTCAAAGGCAGCCGGATCAGGCTTTGGCTTCGTCTTCCTCAGCCGGGGCCTCTTCCGTAACCAGATCGTCGTCGTCGGAAGCTGCGGAACCGATATCGTCGAACAGTTCGGCGATTTCGAATTCTGCGGCGGCCTCTTCTTCGGCAGCCAGTTCCTGGATCGACTTGCCCGAAGCCTGCAGTTCGGCTTCTTCTTGCGAACGGGCAACGTTCATTTGGATCTTGACTTCGACCTCGGGGTGCAGCTTGACCGCCAGCGAGTGCAGGCCCAGCTCTTTGATCGGAGCGATCAGAGCAATCTGCTTTTTGTCGACGGTGAAACCAGCCTCGGTTGCGGCATCTGCGGCGTCACGCGGGGTGACCGAACCGTACAGAGCACCAGCATCCGATGCCGAGCGGATCACGATGAACTGCTGACCGTCCAGCTTTTCAGCCAGAGATTCAGCTTCTTTCTTGGTTTCCAGGTTGCGCGCCTCAAGCTGCGCTTTTTGGGATTCGAACGACGCAATGTTGGCGTTCGAAGCGCTCAGTGCTTTGCCTTGGGGCAGCAGAAAGTTGCGGGCGTAGCCAGACTTGACGTCAACGACGTCGCCCATTTGGCCCAGTTTCGCAACGCGTTCCAGAAGAATAACTTGCATATCAGTCTCTCCTTACTTCACAGCGTAGGGCAGCAGGGCGAGGAAGCGGGCGCGCTTGATAGCACGGGCCAATTCACGCTGCTTTTTTGCCGAAACGGCGGTGATGCGCGAGGGAACGATCTTGCCACGCTCAGAGATGTAGCGCTGCAGCAGACGGGTGTCTTTGTAATCGATCTTCGGCGCGTTATCGCCCGAAAACGGGCAGACCTTGCGGCGGCGGAAAAATGGTTTTGCGGCCATGGTATATGTCCTTTCGTCAGGCGTTGATCAGCGGCGCTCGCGGCGGCCTTCGCGCTCGTCGCGCTTCTGCATCTGGACCGAGGGGCCCTCGTTGTGCTCGTCGACCTTGATGGTCAGAACGCGCATAACGTCGTCATGCAGGCGCATCAGGCGCTCCATTTCCTGAACGGCGCCAGCTGGGGCGTCGGTCTTCAGGAAGGAATAGTGACCCTTGCGGTTCTTGTTGATCTTGTAGGCCATCGTCTTGACGCCCCAGTACTCGCTTTCGACGACGTTGCCGCCGTTGTCAGCCAGAACGGTGCCGAAATGTTCGACGAGGCTTTCTGCCTGCGCGTTGGACAGGTCCTGACGCGCGATCATTACATGCTCATACAGTGGCATGTGCACTCCTGTTTCTATCAAGGCGCATTTCAAAGGCGGGGCCGGTTCGTCCTTCGCGACCCTGCCACGAGAGGCTGCGCGATTCATAACTCTTGCGAAGGATGGCCCCATATACACCATTCGCGTCGGGGGGCAAGGGCCGTCACACATGCCTTGGTGAAGTCGCGCTATTTCCTTTGCGCTGCCCAATTCCTGACGCTTTTCGGCTCAAAGTTGTTTTGCATACCGGGAACTAACCGGACAGACCGAACCAAAGACGGCAACGTGAACTAGGGTACAGAGAAATGACCGCGATGAACACGAATACCTTCGAGAAGTCTGCGACCAGCACGACTTATGATCAATCGGTTCCAGTTCTTATCGCATTTGCGCCGAACTGGAGGGCACGCACCGTTCTGGCACGCATCGCGGGGGCGTTGTTGATCGTTGTCGCGTTTTCCATGTGGCTGATGTCTGGCGCGGTGATGGCAACCGAAGTTTGGCCGATCAAACTGGCTGCGTCGCTGACATTCTTACTGATCGGCGTCAGCCTGCTGACCATTCAGGTGCTTGATGCGCGCCCCGATGCCTATTTTGATCCGATCCGCCGCGAAGTACGCGTGCTGCAAAAGAATGAAAACGGGCGTCCTCAGACAGTACTGCGCCGCAGCTATGACACCTTGGGTGGTGCACGGTTCGATGATGATCAGGTCGAACTCTATGATGTGGACGGCAGCCTGCTGATGAAGTTGCCGCTACAATCGGCGGATGTTGGCCGAGCGCTGAAGGGCCAATTGAGCGGAAGTGTAACGATCTTCGCCTGATTTTCACTTCTGTTCATTTAGGAACAGAAATTGTTAGAGAATAAGTCTTGTGTGCCGCCCAAGGGCGGCACATTTTTGTTGTTGAGCATTCCAACTGGTTTGCACTCACAACATTTTTGGAGATAGTCATGAAATCCACCCTTCTTGCTGCTGCACTGGCCGTATCGGCGACCTCGGCGTTTGCAAGCGCCGAGAAATACGTTTTGGACCCCAGCCACAGCCAGGTTGTCTTCAACTATAACCACCTTGGTTTTTCCACCACGACTGGCATGTTCTCGGGCTTTGAAGGCGAGATCATGTTCGATCAGGAAAACCCGGCAGATTCCAGCGTGAGCGTGTCGATGCCTGTGGTCGAAATGATCACCGGCTGGAAGCCGCGCGAAGATCACTTCATGACCGAAGACTTCTTTGGTGTCGCCGAGGGTGACCTGATTTCGTTCACCTCGACCGGTATCGAAGTCACCGGTGAAAACACTGCGAACATCACCGGCGATCTGACCATGAACGGTGTGACCAAGTCGGTCGTTCTGGACGCCAAGCTGAACCAGGTTGGCGAGCATCCGATGGCGGGCAAGCCCTGGGCAGGATTTGATGCCACCACCACACTGGTCCGCAGCGAGTTCGATCTGGGCCAGTTCGCACCATTTGTAAGCGACGAGGTTGAGGTTCGTATTTCGGTAGAGGCACAAAAGGCCGAGTAAGTCTGCCTTGCATGCGAAAAGAAACCGCCGGGGCCCGTCAGGCCACGGCGGTTTTTTCTTTACTCGGCTTGGGTGGCTGTCAGTTCAACGGCTACCTTGACGGCAAAGGCCAGCGAGTCCTCGGTTGGTTGCGTCGTACCGACGTCGTAATCCATACGGTTCAGATCCAACTCTCCCTGCATCTTGGCGGTGCCGTCCTGCAGGTCCAACTCGAACGGCAGGACGACGTCCATGGTTTTGTCGCGAATGGTCAAAGTGCCGCGTGCCTCATAGGCCAGATCGGTCTTGAACAGATCTGCGGTAAAATTCGCGGTCGGGAACTGAGCGCTGTCAAAAAAGTCCGCGCCAAGGGCCTGTTGTGTCACGGTGCCAATGGTCAACGAGCCGATGGCGATTGTCACATCAACAGCTCCGGCCGGTCCGGGTTCCGCGGGGTCGTCGAATGTGATTGCCGCAGTCCAGTCGGAAAACGCGCCACTGACGGGGCTGCCCAACTGGGTTATCGTGATCGCCAGCGAACCTTCCTGCACCTGCCAGTCGGATTGCACCGCCTCCAGTTCGGCAGAAGCATGATCACCGGTCGGATGTGCCGAGTAGGCTCCGTCGAACCACCCGATACTAATAGCAACGGCCCAGACGGCGATTGCTGCGATGACGGGCGCAGGTGAGTGCCATTGCGTTGGCGGTTCCGGCAAATCAACCCGTCCGGGCAGCATGCGGCGCAATGTGCTGTCTTTGTCGATCACGTGGTGCTTGAGCGCGCCAACGATATGCAAAACCAGAGCACCCACCAGCACCAGCATCAGGACGAAGTGTAACCCGGCGCTTGTTTCGGCCAATGCGGGGGATTTGGGCACAAACGGCAGGTTCTGCCCGAACGGCCAGAGGATCGGTGCAAACCCTTCGGTGGCCGCATGGTGAATCCAGCCTGTCAGAGGAACCAGAACCAGCGAGCCATACAACAGCCAGTGGACGGTTTCCGCAGCAAATGCCTCGGGCTTGTTTTCAGCATTGAGCAACCCAGGCTTGGGTTGGCTGATCGCCCACAAGATACGGGCAAGCGCCACGAAAAAGACCGTGACACCGATAGTTTTGTGCAGCGAGAACAGCCGGGCCGCCTGTTGCAGGTCTTCCGGTGTCGTTGGAATGGCCGGGTCTTCAATTGCGTGGGCCAGTTCGTTCGCAAACCATCCAATCGGAAGCGCCGTCAGAATGAGCAAGGCCGTCAGCCAGTGGAAGGTTTTTGAAACGCCCCCGTAGTTTTGGGTGGTGTTGGCAATGGGCATTGGTTCACGGCTCCGATCTGTTTGCTGCGACCACCTTAAATGCAGCGGAGGCCGACACAATAGCCTCTGACGCACAGAATGCGTGTCAGGATGCAGAGCTTGTGCCGCTCGTTCACTCGGTTTACACCCCATCGCAACCTAACGTCATCCAAGAGGTTGCAATGACACGCGCGTTCGTTTTTCCGGGGCAGGGCGCCCAAACCATCGGTATGGGCAAAGCACTGGCCGAGGCCTATCCGGCTGCAAAGGCAGTTTTCGACGAGGTCGATGAAGCGCTTGGTGAAAAGCTGAGCAACCTGATCTGGGAAGGTGATATTGCCGACCTGACGCTGACGCAGAACGCACAGCCGGCGCTGATGGCAACCTCGATGGCCGCGATGCGCGCGTTGGAGGCCGAAGGTGTTGCGGTCACGGACGCTGCATTTGTAGCTGGGCATTCGCTGGGGGAATACTCAGCGCTTTCGGCAGCTGGTGCGCTGTCGATTGCGGATACGGCGCGTTTGTTGCGGACACGTGGTCAGGCGATGCAAAGCGCCGTTCCGGTTGGTGAAGGCGCAATGGCCGCAATTCTGGGGCTGGACCTTGAGGCGGTTCGTGCCGTCGCAGAAGAGGCTGCGCAGGGCTCGGTCTGTCAGGCCGCGAACGACAACGATCCTACTCAGGTCGTTGTTTCAGGCGCAAAGGAAGCCGTGGAACGTGCAGCCGAGATTGCCAAGGAAAAAGGCGCAAAGCGCGCTGTAATGCTTCCTGTTAGTGCTCCGTTCCATTGTGCGCTGATGCAGCCTGCTGCCGATGTGATGGCAGAGGCGCTGGCAGAGGTGGAAATCAAGGCTCCGGCGGTTCCGCTGATCGCCAATGTGCGGGCTGAGGCTGTCAGCGACCCGGACCTGATCCGTCAGTTTCTGGTCGAGCAGATAACCGGTTCTGTGCGCTGGCGTGAAAGCGTGCTGTATATGGCGGCGCAGGGCGTCACCGAAACTTGGGAAATCGGTGCAGGCAAAGCGCTTTCGGGGATGATCCGCAAGATCGACCGCGCGATTGCTGGCAAGGCTGTAGGCACGCCGGATGACGTGCAGAATATGGTTAAGAGCGAATCATAAGAACAACGTGCGACGCAAGTTGCGCTGCAAAGGGAAGATCGAATGTTTGATTTGACAGGTAAGAATGCGTTGATCACCGGTGCGTCCGGCGGGATTGGTGGCGAGATTGCGCGCGTGCTGCACGGTGCGGGGGCCACCGTTGCGCTGTCCGGCACACGTGTCGAACCGCTGGAGGCATTGGCCGCCGAACTGGGCGAGCGGGCGCATGTTCTGCCATGCAACCTGAGCGACGGCGAGGCTGTTTCCGCACTGCCAAAGCAAGCGGCTGAGGCGATGGGGTCGGTTGATATCTTGGTCAACAACGCTGGGATTACGCGGGACAACCTGTTCATGCGTATGTCGGATGACGAATGGCAGAGCGTGATCGACGTGAACATGACCTCGACCGCCAAGCTGTGCAAAGGCGTGCTGCGGGGTATGATGAAAGCGCGCTGGGGTCGGATCATCAACATTTCATCCGTCGTCGGTGCCACTGGGAACCCCGGTCAGGCAAACTATGCAGCGTCCAAGGCAGGTATGGTCGGCATGACCAAATCCCTGGCCTATGAGGTTGCCAGCCGGGGGATCACGGCAAATGCGGTTGCTCCGGGCTTTATCACCACGGCCATGACCGACAAGCTAACCGACGATCAGAAATCGGGTATTTTGGGGCAGGTTCCCGCCGGTCGCATGGGTGATGCATCGGAAATTGCAGCGGCTGTTCTGTATCTTGCCAGCCCCGAAGCCGGATATGTTACCGGAACCACCTTGCATGTTAACGGCGGTATGGCCATGTTGTGACCGCGGACAGGGGCAGGTGCGAAAGCGTTTGCCTCGCGCGTTGTCTATGCTATAGGCGGCGCATAAATGCTGGGGTCGACCAAATGGTCGGCCTTCTACTTTCCCGGTCATCCGGGACCCAACCGCCCGCACCGGGCAAATCAAAGCCAGCCTGAGCGGGCAAGGGCAGAACCGGGCACTAGGCCCTGAAAACGGAATGAGGAATAGACATGAGCGACGTCGCAGATCGCGTTAAAAAGATCGTTGTTGAGCACCTGGGTGTTGAAGAAGACAAAGTGACCGAAAACGCGTCCTTCATCGACGATCTGGGCGCAGACAGCCTGGACACTGTTGAGTTGGTTATGGCCTTCGAAGAAGAGTTCGGCATCGAAATCCCCGATGACGCAGCCGAGACCATCCAGACATTTGGCGACGCCGTCAAATTCATCTCGGAAGCTTCCTAAAGCTTCGAAATAATTAAAAAGCGGCGCTTCCGGGCAACGGAGGCGCCGTTTTTTTGTGCCTTGTTCAATTCTGCCTTGCAAGGTGCCGTATTCGTTCGCAACCTTTTGCCTGAGGCACATAATTCAAAGCGGGCAGGGCATGATACGATCCACCCCTATGATCAATACGGCCCGTTTGACGCTGTGCGCCATGCGGCCAGAAGATTTCAACCGGTTCGCCGAGATTTGGCGCAACCCATGCATCGTACGACATATCGGCGGCAAGCCGCGGTCGCGCGGAGAGGCGTGGGATTCATTCCTTCGAAATGCCGGGCACTGGCAAATGGCCGGTTTCGGGCAATGGGCCGTGGTCCAGCAGTCGAATCGCCAGATGGTCGGTCAGGCGGGGTTCTTTTACGGTAACCGTTCGATTGGCGAGGATTTCGACAGTTTTCCCGAGGCCGGATGGATTCTGGTCCCTGAGGCGCAGGGACAGGGATTGGGGCTGGAGGCGGCACAAGCCGCACATGATTGGTTTGACCGGATCATGCCCGGTCCGTTGGTCGCGATGGTGAATTCGGTGAACTTGGCCTCGCGCAATCTGGCGGGCAAGCTGGGCTATACGCCGATGCGCGAATGCGCGTTCAACGGCAGCGACGTCACGCTTATGCGCCGCAACGGACCGCCGCCGCGCCACTGACAATTTGAGACTTCGCGAATGCCGCAAACCGGCCGTAGTTTGCCGATCCTGGTAATAACGGACCGTTCTTCCGTGTGTATGGTACTCTGGAATTGCAGAGCGATTGAGCGGAGGAGAATGCTCATGAGGATTTACCCCACGATGGAATTGCAGAACGGTCGGTGTGTCACACTGGACAAAGGCCGTCTGGACGACGCGATGATCTGGCATGTGAATCCGGCGGACACGGCACGCAGCTGGTCTGCAGCCGGTGCCATGTGGATGCACCTGACGGATTTCGATGCGATCGAAGGCCGCGATACCAACGCCGAATTGGTCGAGGAAATTATCCGCACGTCCGAGATGTCTGTGCAACTGGCCGGCGGTATGCGGACGCGGGAACAGGTCGAATACTGGATCGACAAAGGCGCGGGCCGGGTGGTGATTGGTACGCTTGCCGCCTGGGATCCGAATCTGGTCAAGGAACTGGCCAAGCTTTATCCGGACCAGATCGTTCTGGCTGTGGATGTCTGGCAAGGTCAGGTCATGACTGAAGGCTGGCGCAGTCAGAGTGCGTTTACGCCCGAAGCGTTTATTCAAGCGTTCGAGGGCACGCCCTTTGCGGCGATTCTGGTGACCGATATCGACAGCGACATCGAAGACGTCGATGCGCAGCTGGGTCTGATCTCGGGTCTTGCACAGCTGTCACGCACGCCGGTTATTGCCAGCGGTGTCGTTCGGACATCAGATGACATCTCGCGTCTGGCCTATGTGCACAACATCTCGGGCGCATTGGTTGGGCGGGCTTTGTTCCGCAAAACGATTGACTTGGCAGACGCGCTTAACGTGGCCGAGCAAGCCCACGAGCCGGTCGCTGAATTCCAGTAATCCTGTCTTGCACGTCATTGCCCCGGCCTTTCAATTCTGTGAAAGGGCCGGGGCAATTTGTTTTGGTACAAGCCGCACAGACGGACCGTCCGGCGAAATGGTGCCGGGTGGGAATGTGCCGTTGCTCTTGCCCCCGGACCCCGGGCCGGGGTATGAGCGGTTCTCAAATAGGAAGCAGGCAAGAGGCATTTCATGCGCAGAGTCGTTGTAACCGGTCTGGGATTGGTCACTCCTTTGGCCAGCGGGGTCGAGAAATCTTGGTCACGGCTGCTGGATGGGGAATCCGGCGCGGGCCCGATCACGAAATTTGATGCCGAAGCAAGCGGTGTCACCACGACCTATGCCTGCGAAGTTCCGCGCGGCGATGGAACTGATGGGACATTCAATCCCAACGATTGGTTGCCGCCAAAAGAGCAACGCAAGATCGAAGACTTTATCCTGTATTCGATCGCTGCCGCTGACATGGCCTGTCAGGATGCAAACTGGCTGCCCGAGGATGAAGAGGACCGCCTGCGAACAGGTGTCCTGATCGGGTCGGGTATCGGCGGTTTGGGCTCTATCGCTGAAACGGCGAACCTGATCCGCGACAAAGGTCCGCGCCGTGTATCGCCGTTCTTTATCCCAGGCGCACTGATTAATCTGGCGTCCGGTCAGGTTTCGATCCGCCACGGGTTTAAGGGGCCCAACCACTCGGTCGTGACGGCTTGTTCGACAGGTGCGCATGCAATCGGTGATGCCAGCCGCATCATTCGTGCAGGTGACGCGGACGTAATGGTTGCTGGTGGCGGTGAAGGCTGTATCTGCGAGATCGGTATCGCTGGTTTTAACGCTTGCAAAGCGCTGTCGACCAAATATGCCGATGATCCGAAGAAAGCCAGCCGCCCGTATGACGTGGACCGTGACGGCTTTGTCATGGGTGAGGGCGCAGGCATTGTGGTGCTGGAAGAATATGAGCACGCTAAGGCACGCGGTGCGAAGATCTATGCCGAAGTGCTGGGTTACGGCATGTCCGGCGACGCTTATCACATCACCGCGCCGTCCGAGGATGGTGATGGCGCTGAGCGTTCCATGAAAGCCGCATTGCGCAGCGCTGGGTTGGAGCCTTCGGATCTGGACTATATCAACGCGCATGGCACATCGACCATGGCGGATACGATCGAACTGGGCGCGGTTGAGCGCCTGTTGGGGGATCACGCCAGCAAAGCCACCATGACCTCGACCAAATCAGCCACCGGTCACCTGTTGGGTGCGGCTGGCGCTATCGAGGCGATCTTTTCGATCCTGGCGATCCGGGATCAAGTGGCCCCGCCAACGATCAATTTGGATAACCCCGCCGTTGAAACTCCGATTGATCTGGCACCCAACGCCAAGCGTGAGCGTGAGATCAATGTGGCGTTGTCGAATTCGTTCGGCTTTGGCGGCACCAATGCCAGCGTGATCTTCGGAAAGGTCAGCTAAATGTTGCGGGCTCTTGCTTCGAACGCGCTAACTCTGCTGATCGTAGGCTTGTTCCTGATGGGCGGGCTGGTTGTGTGGGGGCAGTCGCAATACAAGGCCGAGGGTCCGCTGGAATCCGCCATGTGCCTGCAGGTCAGGAGCGGGTCGAATATGACCCGTGTCAGCCAAGAGCTTGAAGATGACGGAGCCATCAGCAGCGCCATGATCTTTCGCATGGCGGCGGACTACACGGACAAATCGCAGCAGCTGAAAGCCGGTAGCTTTCTGGTGCGCGAAGGTGCGTCGATGGAGCAGATCATCGATGAGATCACCAGCAGCGGTGCCAGCACCTGCGGCTCTGAGATTGAATACCGTATCGGTGTCACGCGCATCCAGACCCGGGTACGCGAGTTGAACCCGGCAACGCTGGAATTTGTCGAGATCGCATCGTTTGATGTGACCGACGAAGAAATCCCTGCCGAATACGGTCAAAAGCGTGAAGAAGCCGACACCCGGTACCGTGTGTCTGTTGCCGAAGGCGTGACCTCTTGGCAGGTGGCACAAGGCTTGCAGGCGATTGAACCGCTGACAGGTGAGATTGCCGAGATCCCGGCCGAAGGGATGTTGGCGCCTGACAGTTATGATTTGGCACCGGGCGATGACCGGACAGCTGTTCTGCAGGCGATGCAAGACAAGCAACAATTGCGCATCAATGCAGTGTGGGAGAGCCGCCAAGGCGACCTTCCCATCAGCAGCCCAGAGGAAATGCTGATCCTTGCGTCGATCATCGAAAAGGAAACCGGTGTTCCCAATGAACGCGGGCAGGTTGCAAGCGTCTTTGTGAACCGGCTTGAGCAGGGCATGAAGCTGCAGACAGACCCGACGGTCATCTATGGCGTCACCAAAGGTCAAGGCACGCTGGGGCGCGGGCTGCGTCGCAGTGAACTGCGCCGTGCAACGCCTTGGAATACTTATGTGATAGACGGTTTGCCGCCGACACCCATTGCCAACCCAGGGTTGGCCAGCCTTGAGGCTGCTGTCGCACCGGAAGAGACCAACTTTGTCTTCTTTGTTGCGGATGGCACCGGGGGGCACGCGTTTGCGGAAACCTTGCAGGAGCACAATCGGAACGTCGCCAAGTGGCGAGAGATTGAGGCTGAAAGAAACAGCTCAAGCAACTAAGAAAAAAAGGCCGCGTCGAAAACGCGGCCTTTTCTTTTTTTCACGCAGCGGGACGTCCGCGTGGACGACGACGTTTCGAAGACGCGGGCTTCGATGTCGAATTTGCCCCCTGCGGTCTACGCCCCCGGAAGCCTCCGCGATTGCGGGTTTTCTTGGGCTCGGAAAATTCTGGCATAGTGCCGCTGGCGACCGGAATTTCGATCTTCATCAGCTTCTGAATCTGGCGCAGCTGATCCACTTCGTCCGGTGAGCAGAAGGCGATAGCTTCACCTTCGCGACCAGCACGGGCTGTGCGACCGATGCGGTGGACATAGTTGTCGGGCACTTCGGGCAGGTCATAGTTGATCACATAGGCAACACCGGGAATGTCGATGCCACGCGCGGCCACGTCGGTCGCGACCAATACGTTGATCTCTCCGGCCCGGAACGCCTTGATCGCGCGGTCGCGCTGTCCCTGGCTTTTGTTACCGTGAATCGAGGCCGCATTGAAACCATCGGCCACAAGGCCTTTCATCAGTTTCTCGGCACCATGTTTGGTACGGGAAAATACCAAGGTCAGAGCTTCCATGTCAGCGGACAGAATTTCGCGCAGCTTCCGCGGTTTGCCGGCCCTGTCGACGAAATGCACAGACTGCGTGATCTTGTCAGCCGCTTTACCTGGAGGCGAGACCTGCACCCGCTGCGGGTTCGTCAGATAGGATTGGCTGAGTTCCTCCATCTGCTTCGGCATCGTGGCCGAAAACAGCATGGTTTGACGCGGCGTGCCCAGCTTGGGTGCGATTTTGCGCAGGGCGTGGATAAAGCCCATGTCCAGCATCTGGTCGGCTTCATCCAATACAAGATGTCGCACCGAGCCGAGGTCAACGGCACCGCGTTCCATCAGGTCAATCAAACGCCCGGGCGTGGCGACCAGAATGTCGGTGCCGCGCGACAGGAACGAAATCTGTCTGCCGATTGACTGGCCACCGACCACGGTGGCTACGCGCAGCTTGGTCTTGTCGGTCAAGTTGCGCAGGCTATCCGCGATCTGGTTGACCAGCTCGCGGGTGGGGGCAAGGATCAGCGCCTTGGCGGTTTTGGGCGCGGGTTTGCCGGACTGCGCCAGCAAGTGGTCGATCAGCGGCAGGCCGAAGGCCAGCGTCTTACCAGTGCCGGTCTGCGCCAGGCCCAGGATGTCGTGACCGTTCAGCGCCAGCGGGATGGCCTGGTTCTGAATAGGGGTCGGTTGTGAGAAATTGGCACGTTTCAGTGCATCGTTGAGGGCTGGTGCAAGACCCAGCATGTCGAAGTCGAACAAATAACTATCCTTTGTAATCCGCAAGGCGATAGCCGTACGGACAAGACGTGTCTGGCCACGCAACGCGTGACCGGCAGGGTTTCCGCTAAACCTCGGGACGTGCAGGCGAACCCTGCGCCATCTGGCGTCGCGTCAAGAACCCTGCGTGAATGGGAACTAGGAGAAGTAGTGATGCGCTGTGGGGTCTGCTACGACCGTCAATGCTCACGCGTCAGCGCTGTCTTAAGGTGGCACATGCTAGTTTTGCTAACAATTGTCAAGGCATGAACTGTGAAGTGGGAACATGTACCTGCCGCGGCCGTCAGGGATCGGATTGTTCAAATAGAAGAACTTTGTCCGGCTGGGCTTTGAAAATCCCGAAGTGCTTCTTGGCTTTCATAACATCGGTAAATACCCGATCCTTAGGGGAGATGACTTTTTGTGTATGACCAAAAAAGGATTCCAGAAATGTGCGCTAAAATACTTGTAGCTACCACTCTGACCGTGGTTCTAGCCGCTTCTTCAGCAATCGCATGCTCTCGGATCGTCTATGAAACGGCAGACGGATCCTTCCTCACGGGGAGGACGCTTGACTGGTTCGAAGATACTTCAACAGACATTTGGGCCTTCCCGCAGGGCATAGACCGTGAAGGTGGTGCCGGAGAGAATTCGATCGAATGGACGTCCAAATACGGGTCTGTCGTGGCAACGATCTATGACGGAGCAACTGTTGACGGCATGAATGATGGCGGGCTGGTCGGCAACGCTCTCTATCTTGCCGAAGCGGATTACGGGACGGAAAATGCCGGAGACAAAACTTTCATTTCTGTTGGAGGGTGGTTGCAGTATTTTCTGGATAACTTTGCAACAGTTGAAGAAGCCGTTGCAGCTATGGAGCAAGAGCCATTCGTGATTGTAGCGCCGATGTTGCCTAGCGGACATGAGGCAGGGGGGCATATTGCGCTATCCGATGCGTCTGGTGACAGTGCAATATTCGAGTATCTCGATGGCGAGTTGGTTATCCACCACGGCCGCGAATTTACTGTCATGACGAACTCTCCTACTTTTGACGAACAACTCGCAATCACCACTTATTGGGGTGAAGTTAATGGTCTTTCATTTTTGCCCGGAACCCATCGGTCTTCCGACCGGTTTGCGCGGTTGAGTTGGAATCTGAATGCCGTTCCCTCGTTCGAAGACAAAAACGATGCGACGGCAGCGGTGTTCTCTCTCGTGCGATCAATTTCCGTACCATTTGGTGTGACGGACCCGGAGCGCCCAAACATCGCATCAACAACTTGGCGTACGGTCGCTGATCATGAACTGGGTCGTTACTACTATGAGAGCGTGTTCAGCCCAACATTGTTTTGGGTGGATATCGAAAATCTTGATCTCTCCGATGGGGCTTCTACCCTGAAACTGGAACTTGGCGAAAAGCCCATCCTTACGGGCGAGGTTTCGGCCAGCTTTGAACCTTCCGAGCCATTTCTTTTTCTCGGCGATACGTAACGTTGTAATCACGGAGCTCAACCACTGACGCCCGTCTGCCACATGGCCCTATCAGTAAAGGTCTCTTAACTATCAGCGCACGTTACCCGTTGCGCCGTTGTTGCGCAAAGCATTGACTTTGCGGACTTTCTCGCGTATAAGTTGTGTCATGCTAGAAGAGGTGGGCGACGGCCCCGGGGCGACCCGGTGGCCGTTTTTCGTTTCTCTCGTGCGGAGATCACTCACGCATGAGGTCACAGGCACATATGACTTTGATTACCCCGGAAGAGCGGATGTCCCAGACGGCTGATTTGTTGCAGTCGCTTGAGAGATCCATTCGCGATCTGCGCCAAGCAGCGGAAGAACTGCGCAAACAGATCGGTGCCGGGGAGGATGCAGATCTTGCTGGTTCAGCCAAGCAACTCGGGCAGTTAGAGGGGCTGATCCGAAGTTGTCAGAAAGTGGAGGCAAGCTTTGTCGAACAACATCACAGACAAGCCGGAATTGCCCAAGGGGGGTATGCGCTCGACCTTGAGCGCGCTCGATTTGAGATTGGGTGCAGGCTGGCTCGCCTCCGCGCCTGCTGCGGTTCGGGACAGATTTCTGAGTGAGATCGGGGAGGGGGGGCACTGCCAAGCCGTCGATTGCACTTTTGTATGGCACCACCTCGCACTTTCCAGCTTGGGCAAAATACCTTGGCTCTCTCGCACATAGCCGAGTGCTAAGGTGATAATCGCGATTTCAAGCTAATGGTGTTCAGGATATTTGGACGGAGCGGACGGTTCTTTTGCGCTGATTGGCTATTGCCGCGGCGAAAGTCGGCTTAGAGCCCATTCCGTTCAGTTTCACGCTGGTCTCCAATGTCTGCTATCGGAGTTCCTTCGAGGTCGTTAGGGTATCCTATGGGCGTGGTTCCAGGCCTGCTTTTGCGGCTCTGTGCCAACTGTTCGCGTAACGTTGGTAGCTCACGTCGGTCTTGTGAAAATAGGTTTCGACGTCGAAGGCCGCACGCTCGGGGAGTGCGCCTGTTGCCAAGAGGGCGGCCCCCTGGCTCGTTCCTGTTGCGGTGGCGGTCGCGTCGACCCTGCAGTTTGTCGCCGCGGCAAGCATACTGGCGAAGCCTTTGTTCCTGGCAAATGGACCTTCGACGATAATGGGGCCCTTGTGTCCGGTCAGCGACAGGCATTCCGCGGTCATCAATCCGAGGTAAAAACTCACCGCCGCCGCGCGTTCCTGAGTTCCGGGCAAAGGCTCTGACCCCATCCAGCTGTGTTTTTGCCCCTGAAACGGCCCGCTGTCCGGGACCATTGCGGGCAAGAGCATGGGGCCGTCTTTCGCGACCTGGTCGAGGAATTGCTCTGCACATTGCGTGGTTTGGCCGTTCATCGCCAACTCGAACTCGCGTCCCCCCATGAAACGGGCGGAGGGTACCGCGGCACCCAGTGCGTTGACGTTAAGAAGCGTGTCTCGCGAAGGTTCCGGAGTTACTTCTTCGCCACCGATGGTCATAGCAATGACCCATGTCCCGGTCGAAACGACGGAAAACGGCCCGGTTCGGGTCAGTACATGAGGCAAAAGCGATGCGTTTGAATCGTGGATGCCGCAGTGCACCGGCGTGTCAAATCGCAGGCCGGTTTGCGATGCGACCTCCGGCAACACGGATCCGAGAACCTCCGCAGATTTGCGCGCGGGCGCCATTTTTTCAGATATGCCCAACCGTTCAACTAACGAAGAAAAGTGCGCCTTGGACGGATTCCACAGATCCGTGTGACAACCAATGGACGACACGTCGCTGGCCGGCACTCCTGTCAGGCGATGCCCCCAGTACTGCGGATAGGTGACAATGGTGGCGGTACGTTCGCGAAGCGCGGGGTCCTGCTCAAATTGCCAATGCAACTGCGCGCCTAGGTTCAGACCCATCGGCAACCTTGGCGACCCGGTTTCCTCAAAGGGCGGGCGGATGGCGTCGTAGGCCGCGGCCAGATCATCAGGGCCTGTGTGCTCATAGTCGAGGATCGGGGCAGCAAGCGTGCCGTCTGGCGCGATCAGGGCGCAAGACGCCCCGTGGGTCGTGATGGAAATGGCATCTACGCCGTGCGCCTTCTGAAACTGCTCCAACCCGTCCAGAAGGAAGCGCCAGATCGCCTCAACATCGAAGTGCGGATAGGGTGGAGCGGCGAGAACCATGTTAGGCCGGGTCAGCACCTCCACTTCGGACATTTCAGTCGCATCGACCAGCGCAAGCTTGGCGTTGGTCTTGCCGATGTCGATGACGGCGACGTGCCGGGAGGTCATGGCATGTGGAAGACGGGCGTCAGCGGCACCGCCACGGGTTCGTTGTCGGGCTTGGTTTCCATGATGTCCGCCATATGCGCCCACCATCGCTGCATGATCTCGTTGCGGGGCAAGGCATCCATTTTGTGGTCGTCGGTGCGCCAAAGGACGCCAAAAAGAATGTTCGTTTCTTCGTCCAGATGGATCGAATAGTCAGACACGCCCGCGTCTTTCAGCAGCGTGGCAAGCTCTGGCCAGATCTCATCGTGGCGCTTTTCGTATTCATCCCTGCAGCCCGGGTTGAGCTTCATCTTGAAGGCGTATTTTTCCATGTCAGCCCCTCCACATCGACCAGAGCCGGGGCAGCGCGATGACCGAGATCAGCAACGCCCCGATAACAATCGACATCACGATACCGGGCACGTTCAGCAAGCCTAGTCCGAAAGTCACAAGCCCCATGACAAAGGCCGCGATCACTACGCCGGGGATGGAGCCGGAGCCGCCGAGGATGTTGACCCCGCCAAGGACGACCATGGTCACGATCTCAAGTTCCCACCCGAAGGCGATGGAGGGTCGGGTCGAGCCGAGGCGGGATGTTAGGCAGACGGCGGCGACCCCGGACATCAGGCCCGTCAGCAGGAACAGGGTGAACTTCACCCGGCCCACCCGAATGCCTGAAAACAGCGCCCCGGTGGCATTGTTTCCGATGGCATAGACCGCGCGGCCGAAATTGGTCATGTGCAGGATGACCGCGTAGATCACCGCAATGATGGCGAAGAGGACGAATTCGAAGGAAATCACCCACCAGACATAGCCCTGCCCGAAGAAGGCGAAATCGGCTGGATAGCCCTTGTAGACCTGATCGCCCAACACGATGAAACTGATCCCGCGGAAAAGGCTCATCGTGCCGATGGTGACGACGATGGATGGCAGGCCAAGGCCGGTGACGAGGAAACCGTTGACCGCCCCACAGGCCAGACCGACGGCCAGACCGATAAGGACCAGCCCCTCTGTCCCGACACCCGCCTGCACGGCGGCGCCCATGGCGGTCGAGGCCAGTGCGATGATCGCGGCGACGCTGAGGTCGATTTCGCCAGAGATGATAAGCAGGGCCATGGCAAAGGCGATCATCGCCTTTTCGGTGAAGTTGAAGGTCGCGTCGGAGAGGTTCCAGGCATTCAGGAAATAGGGTGAGGCGAAACTGTTGGCGATGAAGATGCCGATTGCGACCAGCATCAGCAGGCTTTCCCAGCTTTTTAGGTTCCGCTCCAGCGGCGAGTGCAGGCGATCGGGGATCGAGCGTGTCGTCGTGGTCATGTCGCGTGCTCCGCGCGTTTTAGGATGACGCGGCCCTTCGTCCGGTTGGCCTGGGCGTTTAGAACAACCGCGATGATGATCGCACCGCCCGAGATGGCCATCTGCCAGAAGGGAGAGATGTTCACGACCGGCAGGGCATTGGCAATGATGCCGAGGAACAGCGCGCCCAGCAGCGCGCCGGGGACCGAACCGATGCCACCCATAATCGACACGCCGCCAATGACGCAGGCCGCCACGACGGTCAATTCAAACCCCCCAGCAACATCGACATAAGCAACCGCGAAGCGAGAGACCCAGAGGTAGCCGGTCAGACCGGCCAGCGCGCCAGAGATCGTGAAGGCCCAGAACTGGGTCCGGCCCACGTTGATCCCGGCATAGGTCGCCGCATGGGGGTTGCCCCCGGCAGCGTAGAAGGCGCGGCCCAGGGTGGTGCGGGTCACGACGATGGTGAAAAGGATCACCGCCGCGATGGCGAACCAGCTTAGCACCGGAAGGCCAAGAAGCTCGGTGCGCGGGAATGCCTTGAAAGTGTCGCTCATCTCGTGGCTGTTGACCCATTTGCCCTCGGTCAGAAGGAAGATGGTTCCCCGGAAGATGGTCATGGTGCCAAGCGTCACCACGATAGGCGGGATGTCCAGTTTCCACACAAGGATACCGTTGAACATTCCAAGGCACGCCCCGAACCCGGTGGCCACGGCCAGCGTTACGATAATCGGCAGACCTGGTGCCGAGACATTGATCAGGGACACGACCATGCCGGTCAGCGCGAGGTTGGCGGCGACCGAGAGGTCGATGCACTTCGTCAAGATCACGATCATCTGGCCGATAGCCAGCAGGATCAGCGGCGAGGTGTCGTTGAAGACGGCAGCCAGATTCGACAGCGTGATGAACGCCGGGAAGCGGCTTGAGATGATGCCAAGCACCAATGCGATGGCGACCAGCAGCAAAAGTTCGCGGGAGGCGAGGATACGTTTCATTGCGCGGCTTCCCTGATCCCTGCGGCGTGGCTGACAAGCTTTTCGGGCGTGATCTGGTCGCGGGCCAGTTCCGCCACTATGCGCCCCTCGCGCATGACGATCACACGATCCGACATGCCCACGATCTCGGGGATTTCGGAACTGACCATGATGACGGCGAGCCCTTGCGCGGCAAGCTCCGCCATGAATTCATGCACAGCGGCCTTGGACCCGATGTCGATGCCCTTGGTGGGTTCGTCCAGGATGATGACCTTGGGCTGGGTGGCGAGCCATTTGGCGATCACGACCTTCTGCTGGTTGCCGCCCGACAGGTTGCCGACATCGGTGTCCAGCGAAGCGGCGCGCAGGTCGAGACGTTCGGTGTACTCCCGCGCCAGCTTGAATTCCTCGGCCAACCTGATGAACCCCTTGCGCGAGGTGCGAGCGAGTGACGGCAGCGTCACGTTCTGAAAAATCGGCAGCGCGCTGATTGTGCCTTGTTTGCCCCGGTCCTCCGGGACATAGACGATGCCACTTGCGACCGCGTCGGCGGGCGATGCAATCGAAACCGGTGCCCCGTCGATCCTCACGGTTCCGCCCGAGAGGCGGGTGATCCCGAAAAGGGCCTGCATGAATTCGGACCGACCTGCGCCGACCAGCCCGTAGAACCCGAGGATTTCGCCGCGCCTGAGCGTGAAACCGATGTCCGCGAATTCGGTCGGGTGGTCGTACCCCGCGACTTCGAGGATATCGTGGCCAACGTTGTGGTCGCGTTCGGGGAAAATCTGGCTGACGTCGCGGCCCACCATAAGCTTGACCAGTTCCGGCTCGCTGACATCTATAATCGCCCCTTCGCCGACCATCTGGCCGTCGCGATAGACGGTGTAGAAATCGGCGATGCGGAAGATCTCGTCAAACTTGTGGCTAATGAAGAGGATCGCCTTGCCTTGCGCCTTCAGGCTTTCGACGAGTTCGTAAAGCTCTTCGATTTCCTTCTGGCTGAGGGCTGCGGTCGGTTCGTCCATGATCACAACGCGCGCGTCGATGGACAGCGCCCGGGAAATGGCAACCAGGTGCTTGTTCGCGGTTCCAAGGTCCTTGAGCGTCGCGCCCGGATCAATCTTGGCCCCGATTCCATCCAGAATCTCGCGCGCGCGGGTCGCCATGGCGGTTTTGTCGATCATGCCAAATCGCCCCTTTGGCGCATGGCCGAGAAAGATGTTTTCCGCCACCGTTAGTTCGTCGAAAAGGACGGTTTCCTGATGGATGGCGGTCACGCCAGCAGTTTCAGCAGATTGCGGTGTTGGGAAACTGAAAGCCTCGCCATCGATCCGGATGTCACCCTCGTCGGGTTGATAAATGCCCGTCAGAACCTTCACCACGGTAGACTTGCCAGCACCGTTTTCGCCCACCAATGCCGTGACCGTGCCCGGGTAGAGGTTTAGCGAAACATCTGAAAGGGCCCGCACGCCGGGAAATGTCTTGGTCACGCCGGACAGGCTCAGAAGCGGTGTAGGGGCGGCGGCGTTCGACACGTCTGGTCTCAATTCCAACTGCATGGACAGTGTTTCTGGATGTGGGAAGAGTAGGGTGTCGGGGCGCGGGTCATCACACAGGCCCTGACACGTCGTTCAGATTAGAAGATCGACTTGAACTGTTCGATGTTCGAGCTGTCGTAGGTGAACGGATCAGCCATGGCTGCCGAGCCGGTGTCATCCAGCGTCACCGAACCCATGCGGCCCATCGAGACTTCGGCACCGGCACCGGTTTCAGCACCGTTGGCGATTGCATGCGCCAGCATGGTGGCCGAGTAGCCAAGGTCAATCGGGTTCCAGATCGCGAAGCTCTTGGTTGCACCGCTATCAACACAGCCTGCCATCTCGGACGGGAGGCCCAGACCGGTCACGTTGACCTCACCGATCTTGCCCGCGTCGGTCACCGCCTGGCAGGACGCCAGGATGCCAACGGTCGTTGGCGCGACGATCGCCTTCAGGTTAGGGTAGGATGCCATGAGGCCCTGTGCTTCGCGGTAGGATTTGTCGCTGAGGTCGTCGCCATAGACGGTGGCCACCAGATCGACGCCGTCATAGTTCGGAAGAACCTCTTTCGCGGCCTCGATCCAGGCGTTCTGGTTGGTTGCTGTGGCCGACGCCGACAGGATCGCAACTTCACCACCATCCGGCATGTGATCCGCGGCAAGCTTGATGATCGTGTTGCCGATCAGCGGGGTCGAGGATGGGTTCAGGTGCATCTGGCGCCCGCCTTCAGCCACACCCGAGTCCCAGGAAATCACGGTGATCCCGCGGTCCATCGCGCGTTTCAGCGCCGGCACAAGTGCATCGGGGTCGTTTGCCGAAATCGCGATGGCGTCGACACCTTGCGCGATCAGGGAGTTGATGACCTCTATCTGACCTTCCGCAGTGGTGTCGGTCGGGCCGGTGTAGATGATCTCGACATTGCCAAGCTCTCCGGCAGCCTCTTCAGCGCCTTCGGCGGCCGCTTCAAAGAAGCCGATACCAAGCGCTTTTACGACCAGAGCGATGCGCATGTTGTCCTGCGCCATCGCCGTGGTGCCAAACATACCGGCGGCAAGGCTCATCCCTGCGACAAGTGATGTGAAAGTACGACGCTTCATGATAGTTCCTCCCAGAAAGTCGTGTTTGGGTCTCGGGTTTCGGAGGCGGTCAAGAGGCCACCTCGTTTTCTTGAACGCTGCCCGACTGGGCAACGATCAGATTCACATCGGCAGCCTCAAGCATGGCCGCCGCCTTGTCAGGAATTCCTTCGTCGGTGATCACGGTCGTAATTCGCTCCAACTGGCAAAGCACCAGGCTGGAGCGCTGCGCGAATTTCGAACTGTCGACCAGAACGACAAGCTCATCCGCCTGTCCGATCAGTTTCTGTTCTGCCTGGATCAGAAGAGGATCGGCCTCCATCAGGCCGATGGGGCCCAGCCCCTGCGCGCCCATGAACATGCGCTTTGCATAGAAGTTACGGGTCACGTCGTTGTCAAAGGGCGACAAGATTATGTTCTGTTCCCGGTAGATCGCGCCGCCTGACAACATGATCGTGTTCTTCGAATGCTTCAGCAGGTGCTCGGCAATCGGGAACGAATTGGTAAAGACCTGCATCCTGCGGCTGGCCAGCGGATGCACCATCTGAAAGGTCGTTGTGCCCCCGTTGATGATGATGCTGTCACCTTCGCTACACATCTCAACCGCCGCGCGGGCAATCGCCTGCTTCTCTGCGATATTCATGGTTTCGTTGACGACAAACGGACGGCCGGCCAGCCCGGCGAACTGCGGTGGCGTTATGGCCTCAGCGCCGCCTCTGACACGGCGTACCTTCTGTTTCATGTGAAGTGTTGAAATGTCGCGTCGGATGGTGGCTTCGGACACACCGGTCAAGGTGCACAGGTCCCCAACCGTCACGACGGGGCGATCCTGCACCGCTGAAATGATGATCCTATGGCGTTCTTTTTCGTGCAAAGCCACCTCCAATTCACTCCACGCTGCGCAGATTCGTCGCAGCTGTCAATCATATTCGATCACTTTCAATCATTATTCACCTAACAATGATTGTTTATGATTGTTTTTGATTGACATAACGATGCACACTACTAAGCCTAAACGCGATGGTGCAGTACCGACCACTGCATCCGTGAGGAGGGCAGAACGTTGAAATCCATCGAAAATCAGCTTCTTGAGAACCGCTGGGATGATGCTGTGGCAGGTGGTATGTCCGAATCGGAACTGCTTCTCTATCGCTCCAACACGCTGGGATCAGATAAGCGCGTCACAAACTATGGCGGTGGCAATACCTCTGCGAAGGTCATGGAAACCGACCCACTGTCCGGCAAAGAGGTCGAGGTGCTCTGGGTCAAGGGTTCCGGCGGTGACATCGGATCCATGAAATTTGACGGCTTCTCCACGCTATACATGGACAAGCTGCACGCGCTGAAGGGGCTTTATCGCGGGGTCGAGTTTGAAGATGAAATGGCCGGCTATCTGCCCCACTGCACCTTCAAACTGAACCCGCGCGCGGCCTCAATTGACACGCCCTTGCACGCCTATGTGCCGCGCAAACATGTCGATCACGTCCACGCCGACGCGATTATTGCGATCGCAGCGTCGAAGAATTCGAAGGAGCTGACCCAGGAAATTTTCGGTGACCGGATCGGTTGGCTGCCGTGGAAACGGCCGGGGTATGAACTGGGCTTGTGGCTTGAAAAGTTCTGCCTGGAAAACCCGGATGCCGATGGCGTTGTCCTTGAAAGTCACGGATTGTTCACGTGGGCTGACACAGCGAAAGACTGCTATTACGGCACCATCGACGTGATCAACGTCGCGACCAAGTGGTTGGCCGAAAAGACCGCCGATGTTCCGGCCTTTGGCGGAGCGGACCACGAGAGCCTCGCTCAAGAAGGTAGGCGGGCCATTGCCGCCCGGCTGATGCCCGCGATCCGTGGCTTTGTCAGTGGCAACCAGCACATGGTCGGGCATTTCAACGACAGCGACTCGGTGCTTGAGTTCGTGAATTCTAAGGACATGGAGGCGCTGGCGGCCCTTGGCACGTCCTGCCCCGACCATTTCCTGCGCACTAAGATCCGCCCTTTGGTCGTCGGCTTCGACCCGGCCCAGAACAACATCGACGCAGTGCTTGAAGGCCTGCTCGCGCAAGTCGCGGCCTATCGTGAGGACTACACGGCCTACTACAACCGTTGCAAACACGATAATTCGCCTGCACTTAGGGACCCCAACGCGGTTGTCTACCTGATCCCCGGGGTCGGCATGATCACCTTTGCCAAGGACAAGGGCACGGCCCGCATTTCCGGCGAATTCTACGTCAACGCGATCAATGTTATGCGCGGGGCAAGTGCCGTCAGCGAATACTGCGGCCTGCCAGAGCAGGAAGCTTTTGACATTGAATACTGGCTGTTGGAAGAAGCCAAGTTGCAGCGCATGCCGAAACCAAAATCGCTGGCTGGTCGCGTCGCGCTGGTCACCGGCGGCGCCGGTGGCATAGGGTCGGCAACGGCAGAACGTTACCTGTCCGAGGGCGCCTGTGTCATGCTGGCCGACATCAATCCCGACAGCCTCACCGCGACGGAAGGGGTCTTGACCCAGCAGTTCGGCAAGGACATCGTGTGCACCGTCCTGATGGACGTCACGGATGAAAATTCCGTGGCCCACGCTTTGGCTGAAACATCCGTCGAATTTGGCGGCATCGACATCCTTGTCTCGAACGCCGGGATCGCATCCTCTGCCCCGGTTGAGGAAACGTCCCTCGACCTTTGGAACAAGAACATGGACATCTTGTCCACGGGGTATTTCCTCGTCAGCCGGGAAACTTTCAAGATCATGAGGGTGCAGGACATGGGAGGATCTATCGTTTTCGTGGCCTCGAAAAACGGGCTTGCCGCCTCGCCCAATGCCTCGGCCTATTGCACGGCGAAGGCCTCGGAAATCCACTTGGCCCGTTGCCTTGCGCTGGAAGGTGCTGAGGCCGGGATCAGGGTCAACGTTGTGAACCCGGATGCGGTGTTGCGGGGTTCCAAGATCTGGGAAGGCGATTGGCTGGACCAGCGGGCTTCGACCTACGGCACGGACAAGGAGGGGTTGGAAGAGATGTACCGCAACCGATCCATGCTGAAACGCTCAGTCCTGCCGGAAGATATCGCCGAGGCCTGTTATTTCTTCGCCGCCGAGACGTCGGCCAAATCCACGGGTAACATTCTGAACGTTGATGCGGGCAACGTTCAGGCCTTCACGCGATAGGGAGACGGTCCATGAGCTATGAGAGCGCCAAAGCGCAATTCGCTGACTGGGGCGTCGACACTGATGCTGCGATCGAGGCTCTGAGGGACATCCCGATTTCCGTTCACTGTTGGCAAGGCGATGACGTGGTCGGGTTCGAAAACCGGACCGGCACGTCGGGCGGGGGCATTCAGGCAACCGGAAACCATCCGGGCCGGGCCCGCAACCCCGACGAACTGCGGGCGGATCTTGAGTTTGCCTACGCAAAAATCCCCGGGTCACATCGGTTGAACCTGCACGCGATGTACATGGACACAGACGATACCCCGGACCGGGATGAGATCGAGTACCGCCATTTCGCGGCATGGGTCGACTGGGCCAAGGGCATCGGCATCGGGCTGGATTTCAACCCGACCTTCTTTGCCCATAAAAAGGCCGACGACAACCTGACGTTGGCGCACCCCGACAAGGGCATCAGAGACTTTTGGATCGAACATGGGAAACGCACGCGGGACATCGCGGCGCAGATGGGAGCCGCGCTTGGTTCACCCTGCATCAACAACATTTGGGTTCCGGATGGGTTCAAGGACCTTCCTATCGACCGTATGGCGGCAAGGGCCCGGCTTGAGGCCTCGCTCGACACCATGCTGGCCGAGGCGAAATCGGATATGCTGGATGCGGTCGAATCCAAGCTTTTCGGCATCGGGGTCGAGGCCTGCACGGTGGGCAGCCATGAGTTCTACATGGGCTATGCGATCCGCAACAAGACACTGCTGTGCCTCGACATGGGGCACTTCCACCCGACCGAGAATATCGCCGACAAACTGAGCGCCGTGGCCCTGTCTCTGGATGAGCTTCTGCTGCACGTGTCGCGCCCTATGCGTTGGGACAGCGACCATGTGATCATGCTGAACGATGACATCCTGGCGATGGCGCATGAACTGGTCAGCTGCGACCTGTTGGGCAAGACCCATATCGGGCTTGATTTCTTCGACGCCACGATCAGTCGCACGGCCGCTTGGGTGATCGGCACGCGCAACATGCAAAAGGCGCTTCTGCAGGCGCTTCTGAAGCCCTGGGATCGCTTGCGAGCAGCGGAGGACGCGCTGGATTTCACAAGCCGGTTTGTTGTGACAGAGGAACTGAAGGACCTACCCTACGGAGCGGTGTGGTCTGAATTTTGCGCCAGAAACGGCGCGCCTACAGGTACTGAGCTGATCACTGAGCTTGACGCTTATCAGGCCACTGTAGCGGGTCGCTGAGGTACGGCCCAATTTTGTGGAAAGTCTCCTTCTGGACAATCTACGTTGGAAAGAACGCCAAGATTGCATTCGAAAGAAAGCGGTCGTTGTGCCGGTGACCATTGAGCGGCCGTATTGTCCGCATTGCCCACCTTTTAGGTTTACGCAGCGAAGGTCTGCTTTCGACACAATCCTTCCCTGACCTTCTGAGGTAACAACTACCAACAGAGCGAAGAAGGGCACGGTTTGATCCGCGCCCTTTTTCTGTTCGTTGTGCTTGCCTTTAGCCGCTTACCCCTTGGGTTCCGGATCTGGTCTCGCCTTCACCGTCGGCTTGCTCTTCTTCGTTTCCCGCAGTGATTCAACCTCTTGGTTGATGCCTGCGGGACGAAGCGGATGACGTTGCATCTTTTTGGCTGCGCCGATTTTGGCAACGGCTTCAAAGAGCGCAAAGACTTTGCGCCTGAAGGCTTCGTCTTCAGTCGCGGCTTCAAGGAATGCAGGCAGCGTATCCGCAAAGGCCTTCATGATTTTTGCTGCTTCCTCGGCTTGCGTTTTGCCGATGTCTGCAATGATCCCGAGCGCGCGCAATTGCGCCGAGGAGAGATTTGTCGTTAGGTTCATTAGAAGTCCCTCTTGTTTACCGTGATAATTTAGGAACACTTGCTCCCTTTGAATGCCGGTTGGGGCTTAGCGCCGCCTCCGACACTCATCAGGTATGTTCATTGGTCTTTAGCGAGAAAAAAGTTTGAGGGGAGTTTGACGCCCTCAAACCTCGGGATTCTTGTTTTGCCCTGGTTGGTGCCATTTATTGATCGCGCGCTTGAGTGTCGTGATGCGCCCCACCAATGACCGGCGCACCTTGATTATCTCTTTCTTTGCGCGGTCCGGAAGGGAGGCCGACGCTGCGACAATTGCGTCGTCCGCCGCTTTGATCTCCTCAAAATGCGTCTGCACCTCAGCTCGTGCTTCTTGCCTTGCCTCCTCGCGGGCTTTTTTGCGCAATGCAACAAATGCTCTTCCAAACAAGCGCGCGGCGATAGATTTCCAATCAGGCTGCGTCATCTCCCCCAGCGTTTTGGGGTCGCCCTCCGCGACGGCCTTTGCGGTCTGTATCACGGTCGCCGCTTGTTTCTCGCGATTACCTACGTGGGCTTCACGGTCTGCCAATCGCCGCTCTTTCTCTTCCCGCCATTTGCGCGGGCCGACATGTTCCACATACTCCGGAAGGCTCGCGAGTCCATCGTTCTCATTGGCGCTTGATGTCTGATCTTTGCGATGCCTGGTTCAATTCCGCGTTACCCGGATGCGCAGCTGACGCACTTGCTGGCCGCTGGATCAAGGTTCAGACGACCCGCCGAATCTCTTCACCGCAATCCTCGCAATACCCGAATTCTCCATCTTTTATTCGGGTCAGGGCCACTGACAACCGGCGTGTTTCGATATCACGATTTGCTTGCTGAGCTTTGGCCATGGCCTGATTTTGCAGGGCGTCAATCCGGCTGAGCCGCCCGACGGCCTGTTGGTCCAATTCAACAACTGCCTGTGCCTCGGTGCCAAGCGCAGAATGCGCGGCCAATTCGTCCAATCGCGCGCGGATACAGGCTTCGAAATCCTCTAACTGGGTTTCATTCATTTTCGTTGCCCTGCAGATCACGGGTTTGCGTTTGGTGATTTTACAACTAAATGGCACTCTAGGCGCAGCAAAGGATGAAAAGCCATGTTCGAAACGCGCAGTCATGTGACCACCGTAGACCCTGTTTGGGATCGCATCACGACCGAAGCTCAGACGGCCGTCGAAATCGAGCCTTTGATGGGCGGGCTGGTGCATGCCTGTATTTTGCATCACCGCAGCCTGGAGCGGGCACTGTCCTACCGGATTGCGGCCAAGCTGTGCTCGAACGAAATGTCGATGATGGTGCTGCGTGAGATCGTGGACGAAGCCTATGCCAACGACGCCTCGCTGATCGAGGCCGCGCGCGCGGATCTGATGGCTGTCTATGAACGCGATCCGGCTTGCCACCGTCTGTTGCAGCCAATCCTGTACTTCAAAGGGTATCAGGCCATGCAAGCATATCGCGTGGGGCACTGGTTGTGGCGCAAAGGGCGGCATGATCTGGCATATTTCTTCCAGATGCGCTCGTCTGAGATTTTCGGGATCGATATTCACCCTGCGGCAAAGATCGGCAAGGGGATCATGATCGACCACGCGCATTCCATCGTGATCGGTGAAACGGCCGTTGTCGGGGACAACGTTTCGATGTTGCATTCGGTGACTCTTGGCGGGACCGGAAAAGAAGAAGAAAAACGGCACCCCACAATTGGCGACGGTGTCCTGATCGGCGCGGGTGCCAAGGTTCTGGGGAATATCTTAGTCGGCCATTGCAGTCGCATCGCTGCGGGTTCCGTGGTGCTGCAGGAAGTTCCTGCTTGCAAAACCGTGGCCGGGATTCCGGCGAAGATCGTCGGAGAGGCCGGGTGTGATCAGCCGTCGATCTCGATGGACCACATGCTGGGCAAAGACCAGTAACTTAAGTCAATTCAAGCGGTCGTTCTTTTTGATCGACCGCTTGAGCCGCTGTTCTTCACGCCGCTTTTTGCGTTCTTCTTTCCTTTTCGCGCGTTCAGCTTCACGTTTAGCCGTTTCGGCTGGATCAGAACTGAAGGTGGAATGTTCGCCCGGATAGGTATTGGGCTTCGCCGACGCAACCGTCGGCAAACCAAACACAAGGGCTGCAACCAGCAAAAAGTTTACCGAATAGGTAGAAGTCATAGGGCACCTGTGTCCGTTATTTTCCTTCAGACAAGGTAGTTGAGGGTAGGTACCGGCGCAACACGCGCGGTGATCACAAGCGCTCACATGACAGTTGTGATCTGGTTGGGCCGCGACGGTCTGGTATCGGCGCGACCCTAATTTTTCCTTAGGCCAGCATGACCATCGGGTTTTCCAGTTTGTCCACAATGGCTTGCAGCAACTGGGCACCAAGCGCACCGTCAATGACACGGTGATCGACGGACATTGTGACCGACATAACAGTAGCTACTGTCAGTTCACCGTCATCGCCGACAACCGGTTTTCTCAGCCCGGTTCCCACTGCCAAGATGCCCGCGTGCGGCGGGTTCACGATGGCATCGAAATTGTCGATGCCGAACATGCCAAGGTTCGAGACCGCGAAGGTGCCGCCCTGATATTCATGCGGGGCCAGCTTGCGCTCACGCGCGCGACCGGCGAGGTCCTTCATCTCAGCCGACAATGCGGACAGCGACTTGGTGTCGGCGTCCTGCAGAACCGGTGTGAACAGACCGCCTTCGATCGCGACCGCGACCGCCACGTCCGAGGGTTTCAATTGCAGAACCCGGTCACCGGCCCAGACAGCGTTGCAGGCGGGAACCTGTTGCAGCGCGTTGGCGACAGCCTTGATGATGAAGTCGTTGACGCTCAACTTTACGCCACGGCCCTCCAGCTGCTTGTTCAGCTGGCTGCGGAACTTGAGCAACGCGTCCAGCTTGATATCGCGGCGCAGGTAGAAATGCGGGATCGTCTGCTTGGCCTCGGACAGGCGGGCAGCGATGGTCTTGCGCATCCCGTCAAGCTTGATCTCTTCGTAGTCGCGACCTTCGTACATCCGGGCAACAGCATCCGCGGACGGACCGGACGGAGCTGCGGCGGCTGCCGGTGCAGCAGCGGCGGGTGCGGATGCGGCAGCCGGAGCCGGGGCAGTTGCAGTTGCGCCTTCGACATCTGCTTTCACGATCCGCCCATGTGGGCCAGAACCAGCGATCTGCGCCAGATCCAGACCTTTCTGGGCCGCGATACGGCGGGCCAGCGGAGATGCGAAGATCCGACCGCCATCCGCCTTGGCCGGAGCAGCCGGAGCAGGGGCGGGCGCCTCGGGTGCCGCTGGCGCGGCAGCCTCGTTGCTCGCGGCAGCAGCAGGAGCAGCGGCAGGGGCTGCGGCAATGTCATCCGCGCTTTCGCCATCTTCCAGCAGCACCGCAATGGCAGTGTTGACTTTGACCCCTTCGGTGCCCTCAGGGATCAGGATCTTTCCTAACACGCCTTCGTCAACGGCCTCGAATTCCATCGTGGCCTTGTCGGTTTCAATCTCGGCCAGCAGGTCGCCGGACGAGACGGTATCGCCTTCCTTGACCAGCCATTTGGCCAGCGTGCCTTCCTCCATGGTCGGTGACAGGGCGGGCATCAGAATTTCTGTAGGCATCTGTCTGTCGCTCCTTATCGGTAGGTCACTTGTTTGACGGCGGCGATCACTTCTTCGGTTGTGATCAGGGCCAGTTTTTCCAGGTTCGCGGCGTAAGGCATCGGGACATCCTTGCCGGTGCAGTTAATGACCGGCGCATCCAGATAGTCGAAGGCCTCTTGCATCACCACGGATGAGATGTAGCCGCCGACCGAGCCTTGTGGCCAGCCTTCTTCGACGGTCACCAGACGGTTGGTCTTCATCACCGAGTTGATAATCGCGCCTGTGTCCATTGGCCGGATAGTGCGCAGGTCGATCACCTCGGCACTGATACCGTCCTCGGCCAGCTTGTCGGCGGCCTCAAGCGCATATTGCATGCCGATGCCAAAGCTGACGATGGTCACGTCCGTGCCTTCGCGCCAGATACGCGCCTTGCCCAGCGGGACGGTCAGATCGTCCACCTGCGGCATGTCGAAAGAACGACCGTAAAGGATTTCGTTTTCCAAGAACACAACCGGGTTCGGATCGCGGATCGCCGACTTCAACAGACCTTTTGCATCGGCTGCTGAATAGGGCATCACCACTTTCAGGCCCGGTATTTGCATATACCACGCGGCGTAATCCTGGCTGTGCTGCGCACCGACGCGAGCAGCGGCACCGTTGGGACCACGGAACACGATAGGACAACCCATCTGACCACCGGACATATAGAGCGTCTTGGCAGCCGAGTTGATGATCTGGTCAATCGCCTGCATGGCGAAGTTGAAGGTCATGAACTCGACAATCGGTTTCAGTCCGGCCATGGCGGATCCGACGGCGATGCCGGCAAACCCGTGTTCGGTAATCGGGGTGTCGATCACGCGTTTGCTGCCGAACTCGTCCAGCATGCCCTGGCTGATTTTGTAAGCGCCCTGATACTCGGCGACTTCTTCGCCCATGAGGTAGACGTCCTCGTCACCACGCATTTCTTCGGCCATCGCATCGCGCAAAGCTTCACGCACGGTCTGCTGTTCCATCGGCGCATCTGCTGGCCAGTCCGGGGAAAGATCCACCTTAGGCGCGGCAGGTGCAGTTGCAGCAGGGGCAGCGGTCTCTGCTGCCGCAGGGGCCGCCTCGGCCACCGCCGCAGGTGCAGCTGCGGGAATGGCGGAGGCGTCTTCGCCTTCTTCAACCAGCACCGCGATAGGAGTGTTCACTTTTACCCCTTCGGTGCCTTCGGCGATCAGGATCTTGCCGACGATGCCTTCATCGACGGCTTCGAACTCCATTGTCGCCTTGTCGGTTTCGATCTCGGCCATGATGTCGCCGCTGGATACGGTGTCGCCTTCCTTGATCAGCCACTTGGCCAATGTGCCCTCTTCCATTGTGGGCGAAAGGGCGGGCATGAGAATTTCGGTTGCCATGTCTTAGTCGTCCTCTCAGGCGTAAATGTCGGTCCAGAGCTCTTCGACGGAAGGCTCGGGGCTTTCTTTCGAGAATTCGGCGGCTTGATTGACGATCTCTTTGATCTCTTTGTCGATCGCCTTCAAATCATCCTCGGTCGCGTGTTTACCGGTCAGCAGCAGCTCGCGCACATGTTCGATCGGGTCGCTTTGCTCACGAACCTTCTGAACCTCTTCGCGGGTGCGGTACTTGGCCGGGTCGGACATCGAGTGGCCGCGGTAGCGGTAGGTCTTGATCTCGAGGATATAGGGGCCTTTACCTGCACGGCAGTGCGCGACAGCCTTTTCCCCTGCGGCTTTGACTGCAAGTACATCCATGCCATTGACGATCTCACCGGGGATACCGAACGCTTCGCCGCGGTGGTAGATATCCTTGGTCGAGGTCGAGCGCGCCTGCGCCGTACCCATGGCGTATTGGTTGTTCTCGATCACGAACACTACGGGCAGGTCCCAAAGGGCGGCCATGTTGAAGGTCTCATAGACCTGACCCTGGTTCGCTGCACCGTCACCGAAATAGGTAAAGGTCACACGACCGTTGCCTTTGTATTTGTCGGCAAATGCCAGACCCGCACCCAGCGGAACCTGTGCGCCAACGATGCCGTGGCCGCCATAGAAATGCTTCTCTTTCGAGAACATGTGCATCGAGCCGCCCTTGCCTTTGGACAGACCACCAATGCGACCGGTCAGCTCGGCCATCACGCCACCCGGATCCATCCCACAGGCCAGCATATGGCCGTGGTCGCGGTAAGAGGTAATACGCTTGTCACCTTCTTCGGTCGCAGCCTCAAGGCCGACAACAACGGCCTCTTGGCCGATATAGAGGTGGCAGAAACCGCCAATCAGACCCATGCCATAAAGCTGACCGGCCTTTTCCTCGAATCGGCGGATCAGCAGCATTTCACGGTAATATTCGGTAAGTTCTTCCGCAGAAACATTTGGTTTCTTTGTGGTTTTTCGCGCAGCCATTGTGGCGATCTCCCCCTCTCGGCAAGATAGTTTAGCGTTAAACTATCTCATAAAGCATTTGTTGCTTTCTGGCGAGGGGAAATGTGACGCAGCGTCCCGCAAGGCAGAATTCAGCGCGTGATCATGCGGTTACCCCGTGGGGTGGCATCGACAGCTAGGGATCAGCGGATGACGATCTCATCCGAGCGGATCATGCCCAGCACGGACCGCGCCTGCTGATCCAGAAGATCCAGATCCAGGTAATTGTCCGACAGGCGGCGCGTCAGGTTTTCCATTTCCGTGATTTCGGCGTCAAGTTTGGCCAGGTCGCGCGACAGGGCGTCCCGTTCCGCTGCAATCTCGACCCGTCGGAACAGGCCATAGTCGCCCTGCACGGCGGCGAAGGTGAAATAAACACCCAGCGTGAAAGCCACCATGAAGAATACAACTGAGCCCAAACCGGGCCGATGGGAACGGGACACTCTGTTTACCGCCGTATGAAGTCTGCCTCAAAAACGTGCCCTTTTCGGACATCTGTCTGCACTATGTCACAGGTGATTCGGCTTGTGAATCCCTCGATTCGCAATTTTTCATGATCAGCAGAAAAAACATGTTCGCCCGATGAATTTGGCTGGGGTGAAAAGTGGCTATCGCCAGGCCTCAAGCGCTTGATTGCGCTGCAGGGTTTGTTCTTCCATGCAGGCCCAATAAAACATAGGGGCCGCGCTACCGTCGCTTTCCAGCTCGGGGTCACAGGTCGCGTCACGACGTTTCAGCCAGGCGCGTTGCTCGGTCAGCAGGGCTTGGCCATCACCACGCGTGTCCGATAAGGGTTTGATCTCTGACCAAAGGCTGTTCAGATCCTGATCTGCCACTTCCCATTTCTCTTTGGCGCAAAAATTGAGATCGAGCTGTGTGTGCCCGTTGCAGTGGGATTGCGCATATGTCGTGACGGGCAGCAGGGTGGTGGCAAGGACGGCAACAGCTTTCATGGTGCATCTCCCGGTTTGACGAAGAGAGTACCATGAATGCCGATTGCCAGACAGATAGGGGTTACTGATCCAGTGCCGCAACACCGGGCAGCGTTTTGCCTTCCATCCATTCCAGGAAGGCACCCCCTGCAGTCGAGATGTATGAAAAGTCCTTGGCAGCACCGGACGCATTCAGCGCAGCGACCGTGTCACCGCCGCCTGCGACCGACACAAGCTGTCCGGACCGTGTCAGCTCAGCCGCTTTCAGGGCCGCCGCGTTGGTGGCGGCATCGAATGGTTCAATCTCGAATGCACCCAGCGGGCCGTTCCAGATAAGCGTTTGGCTCTTGTCGAAAATCGCAGTGATTTCCGCAACGGTTTCCGGACCAGCGTCAAGGATCATGCTGTCTTCGGGGCATTGATTAGCTGGCAGGATCTGACTGGGGGCGTGGGCCTCGAACTTTTCGGCAACCACGACGTCGCGAGGCAGGACAATCTGGCAGCCGGTTGTTTCAGCCTTGGCCAAGATCTCGGCGGCAGTGTCCTTCATCGCGGTTTCTGCCAGTGACTTGCCGACGTTTACGCCTTGCGCGACGAGGAACGTGTTCGCCATGCCACCGCCAATAATCAGGTAATCCACCTTTTCGATCAGGTTGCCCAACAGGTCCAGCTTGGTCGAAACCTTGGCACCGCCGACAACCGCAGTGACCGGGCGTTTAGGCGCGCCTAACGCGGCTTCCAACGCGCTCAGCTCTTGCTGCATCAGGCGGCCCGCGCAGGCGGGCAGAAGACGGGCCAGCGCCTCGGTCGAGCTGTGCGCGCGGTGCGCGGCCGAGAAGGCATCGTTGCAGTACACATCGCCCATCTTTGCCATGCCAGCAGCCAGTTCAGGGCTGTTCTTGGTTTCCGCAGCGTGAAAGCGCGTGTTTTCCAGCAAGAGCACCTCGCCAGCACCTAGGTTTGCCGCAGCGGTTTCCGCCTCGATCCCCACGCAGTCATCGCCGAACCGAACCTTGGTGCCAAAGGCCGTCTCCAGCGTCGGAACAAGCTGCTTCAGCGACAGGTTCTGGCGACGCTCTCCTCCCGGGCGTCCGAAATGCGCCAGCAGGATGGGCTTGCCGCCAGCGGCCAAGATGTCCTTAACGGTCGGCACGATGCGCTCAATACGGGTGGCGTCGGTCACGACCCCGTCGACCACCGGCACGTTGATATCCACGCGCACCAGCACGCGTTTGCCGTTCAGGTCCATGTCGTCCAGTGTTTTCCAGCCCATCGCGCAATCCTCGACAAATGTGAAAGTGACTTAGGCGGTTCTTTTCCTGCATTTTGCCCTCAGGTCAATGCGTCACTTGGCATTCGCGCGCCCTGCGCATAGGTATTTGCGCAAGATAAAACGACAGGAGGGCCTCATGGCCGAGATCAAGGATCCCGAAAACACAATCATCGTCGAACTCAAAGGCGGCAATGTCGTCATTGAGCTGCTGCCTGACGTGGCACCGCAGCACAGCGCCCGCATGAAGGAACTGGCGCGCAATGGCGAATATGACAACGTGGCCTTTCACCGTGTGATCGACGGGTTCATGGCGCAAACCGGCGACGTGCAACATGGCGACATGGAAGACGGGTTCAACCTGCGCATGGCGGGCACCGGCGGATCGTCTCTGCCCAACGTTCCGGCCGAGTTCTCGAAGCTGCCCCATGATCGTGGCACTTTGGGTGCGGCCCGCTCACAGAACCCGGATTCGGCGAACTCGCAGTTCTTCATCAACTTCGGCGACAACCATTTCCTGAACGGCCAGTACACTGTTTATGGCCGTGTCATCGACGGAATGGAGCATGTGGACGCCATCGTACGAGGCGAGCCACCAGCGAGCCCTGATCGGATGATCAGTGTCAAGGTGGCGGCTGATGTATAAGCTGGCTGCCGCTTTTGCCTTGTTGGCCAGCCCTGCGCTGGCCACGGGTCTTGAGGTCGAGATCGAAGGTGAGGGGGCCAATGGCACTGTCACCATCGACCTGTTCGATGATATTGCTCCGAAACATGTTGAGCAGATCGCTGCTCTGGCCAATGAAGGCAAGTACGATGGCGTGGTATTTCACCGCGTGATTGACGGCTTCATGGCGCAGACCGGCGACGTGGAACATGGCCGTTTGGGTGGCGACATGCGCCGCGCCGGCACAGGCGGTTCCGACCGTGCAGACCTTCCGGCCGAGTTTTCTGATTTCGAATTCGACCGGGGCGTGGTTGGCATGGCGCGGGCGCAAGACCCCAACAGCGCCAACTCACAGTTCTTTATCATGTTCGAACCGGGCCCCTTCCTGAACGGCCAGTACACGGTTGTTGGTCAGGTGACCGACGGCATGGACGTGGTTGACGCGATCAAACGCGGTGAGGGCCAGAACGGTGCCATTATCGGCCAGCCGGACGTGATGAAAAAAGTCACCGTCACCGAATAATCCTTGAACCCGGCGCTGGCACCAGCGCCGGGTTTTTCGTCATTGGTCGATGAAGCCTCTGATCGCTTGCGTGTATGCATCCGGGTCTTGAAACGACGCAAAGTGACTAACGTCTTTCAAAATCAGAAGATCAGAATCAGGGATCGTCTCGGCAATCGCTTGCGAGTGTTCGGTAAGGATGGCCTCGTCATGTTCGCTCTGCACGACCAGAGTGGGCACGGTCACCGATTGCAGCCCCTCAAGCCCGCCGGGCTTTTCCGTGGCCCACATGGCCGCGACACCGCCCAGGAACGCTTCGAACCCGTCCGGGGTGGGGGACATGGCGGCATAGTCCCCGGCCATCATTCCGACGTAAGAACCGAAGACTTCGTTGGTTTCTACTGAAGGATCGATCCCATCCAGCGTGACATTGCCCGCATGGGCGAAATGGCTGGCAAGACGGTCAGGCGCAGTGGTCGAAATCGTGTAGCCAATGTTGGCACCATCCGACCATCCAACCAGATGCACTTGTTCGACATTCAGATGATCCAGCAGCGCCAGATAGTCCTGCGCCAGCAATTCATAGCTGTAGGTGCTGCCGTCATTGGTTGACCGGCCATGCCCTCGGGTATCTGCCACAATCACGCTGTGGTCGCTGGCCAGATCAGCCACTTGTGCTGCCCAGATATCGCCATGCGCAAGACCGCCATGGATCAACAGGACGGGTGTGCCCTCTGCCGATCCATAGGTGGCGCAATACATGTCGATGCCATTAACGCTGGCGGTACTACTGGACGCGGCCTCGGGCATGGCCGGTGTTTCGGGGATTGTCAGCCAGGCAGCCTGTGCCAGTCCCGCTGTCGCGGTCAACGTTATCGCAGTGACCATCAGTGTTCGAAGCATGTCTACCTCCCTGGTTTCGCGTCGTCTCGTCAGGGATGATAGCTAAGGAAGAGGAAAGCGGGGGAAATAATCCCCCGCTTGGCCTTTAGTCGTCTGTTGTCATCGCCTTCCAGATCAATGCGCCGATTGCGCCACCGATCAGGGGTGCGACCCAGAATAGCCAGAGCTGCCCAAGGGCAGGCGCGTCCGCGAACAAAGCAACCCCTGTGGACCGGGCCGGGTTGACGGATGTGTTGGTCACCGGGATCGAGATCAGGTGGATCAATGTCAATCCAAGTCCGATGGCGATGGGGCCGAACCCGGCAGGAGCGCCGCTGGAAGTGGCCCCCAGGATGATGATGATGAAGAACGCGGTCATGACGATCTCGATCACCAAAGCGGACATCAGTGAATAGCCCTGGGGTGATGCCTCACCATATCCGTTCGAGGCAAACCCACCCACGCCTTCAAAGCCGGGCGCGCCGCTGACGATCAGATACAAGACAGCAGCCGCAGCAATTGCGCCAACGACCTGAGCGATCCAATAGGGGATAAGGTCCTTCGCCGGAAACCGCCCCCCGATCATCAGCCCAAGGCTGACTGCTGGGTTGAAATGGCCGCCCGAGATATGCCCAACGGCATAAGCCATTGTCAGAACGGTGAGGCCGAAGGCAAAGGCAACGCCCAGCCAGCCGATGCCCACATCGGCGACCCCGGCGGCCAGAACGGCGCTGCCGCAACCGCCCAGAACCAACCAGAACGTACCGAAGAACTCGGCCATGAGTTTTGATGACATGAAAAATCCTCCTGAAAACACTAATTTAAGACTAATTCGAAAATGATGTTTTGTGAAATGTTTGGATAAGGGGAAATTTCTCTGGCAGTGGTCAGGAGTGAGGCGGTGGGAGCCTAAACACGCCTAACCCCAGGTAACCGGGTCCAGTCGGAACAGTTTGGCAAGTTGGTCATAGACCTCCGGTGCTTCGGATTTGAGGTCGCGGGGTTTTTCAAAGAATACCTCGACGGAAACGGCAAAGAATTCTTCATGCCCGGTCGCGCCGTACGCATCGATGACGGTGCGCCGCCCGCTTTCGACGGCGCGGACAAGGGTGTCATAGGCAGTCAGAAAGACACGCTCCCACTCGGCAAAGCTTTGCCCGTCGCTCAGGATCGGAACGCCGTTGGTACCACCGGACAGATCGTCTATCTGGTGGGCAAACTCATGCAATACGACATTCTGCCCGTCATGGTCGTTCAGCGCGCCCAGCTTGCTGTGGGTCCATGACAAAATGACAGGCCCACGGTCCCAGCTTTCCCCGGTGCGCACGATTTCTTTCTCGCTGACGACGTATCCTTCCTGTCGGCGCTGCCGAGACTTAAAAGCGTTCGGGTAGATCAGGATTGTTGTCAGGTTTTCATACCAAAGATCGCTGTTCACAATGAGCAAACAGGCCTGCGCGGCGATGGCCAGTTCCATCTCCTCGGTTACGTCCAGCCCGTCGCAACCAAAGAAACGAACCTGATCCAGAAACAGATTCACCTTGCCGTCCAGTTTGACACGCAGGTCAAGGGGCAGGCGGCGGATCAGAGGCACTTGCTGTTCGATGAGGATGCGTTGGTGGTCTGTCAGGGGCGTGGACAAAAGCTGTTGGCGCGCCCGGGACTTGGACCAGTAGCGATACAGTACGAAACCGGCGATAAGCGCCAAGGCGGTGAAAAAGAACAACATAAAGGTCACTATAAGGAGGCGCCGGGCGGTTGGAACCGGAAAACTCAATCGTCCCCGTCAAATGAAAAACGCCGCAGGTTTCCCCGCGGCGTTTGAAACTTTGGACAGTGGTCAGCGTTACTGCTTGACCTCGGCTGCCGGGTTCGCGCCCGCCTTGCCGCTGCGGCCCGGGTTCAGGGGGTCGTCCTGACGCTGAACCGATCCTTCGAAATGCGCACCGCTTTCGATCGCGATGGTCTTGTGGATGATGTCGCCTTCGACACGTGCGGACGAGGTCAGGCGAACTTTCAAGCCACGGACACGGCCCACGATGCGGCCGTTGATCACGACGTCATCGGCAGTGACTTCGCCTTTGATGGTGGCGGTCTCACCGATTGTCAGCAGATGCGCACGGATGTCGCCTTCGACAGTGCCTTCGACCTGGATATCGCCCGAGGTCTTCAGGTTGCCCGTGATGTGCAGGTCCGAAGACAGAACCGATGCCGGTGGCTTGGGCTTGGGCGCGGTGCTGGCCTTGTTTTCTGCCGGTGCAGGGGCCGCCGGTGTCGCCGGTGCAGCGGGTTTTGCCGCCTCGGGTGCAGTGGACGAGGGCTCGTTGATTTTGCTCTTAGAAAACATTTCTCGCAGCCTTGATGTAAGTCATTGGGTTAACAGGTTTTCCGTTCACGCGAACTTCATAGTGCAGGTGCGTGCCGGTCGACCGTCCGGTGCTACCCATATCAGCAATATGATCCCCGCGCGAGACCCTTTGACCAACCTTCACGCGTATCTTCGTGTTATGGGCATAAATTGTCTCAATTCCGAACGCGTGCTTGATTTTTACCAGCCGTCCAAACCCGGACTGCCAGCCGGCATGGGTGACCACACCGTCGGCGGTGGCAAAAATGTCGGTGCCATGGGCACCGGCGAAATCGGCGCCGTTATGCATGCGGCGACCACCTGTCTTGGGGTCGCGGCGCGTCCCGTAACCGCTCGTGAATCGCACGACGGAATTGACGGGGCTTGCAAACGGCGCTTTCTCTGCTGCAATTCGATACAGGTTCAACTGATCCATCTGTTGCAACAGAGTATTTGCGCGGATCTCGTCGGGGGTCAGTTCCTCACCGCGCGTGCTAAAAGAAATAGGGGTTAGGGGGCCGCCCATGCCGCTATAGCCGCGGCGAACTTCTTCGATGATGCGGTCGGTGGGCATGCCGGCCTGACGGAACATCTTGTCCAGTGGTTCGACCGAGATCACCATCGCCTCTTCCAACTGGCGGAAGATCTCGTCGCTGCGTTCCTGCATCAACCGGATTTCCAACTCAAGATCGTCACGCTGTTCCAGCGCGTCCTTCGCATTGGCGGCAATCTGGTCGCGTTCCTCAGCGGTGCGGGACAGCGCCTCGGTCATAAAGTTCATCTGCTCGGGGTTGGCAACGGCGGCCATGTAAATGTCGCCTTCGCCCGCTTCCTGCTCAAGCTTGACCAGCTCTGTCCGAGCTTCTTCGCGCTGTTTCATGGTGGCGCGCAGTGTAGTCTGGATAACTTCGATCCCGGTCTCAAGCTCGCGGCGGCGGTTTTCTGATGCCAACAATTCTGACTGCATGGCCGAAATCTGCTCTAGCGCGGCGTTGAACCGGTCCTGAGCTGCCAGAGCCTCTTGCGCGCGCATGTCCCGTTCTGCGGACATGATATTCAGACGTTCCTGATAGGTCGCCTGATCGCGTTTTGCCTGTTCCCGAAAGTTGCCCGACCCGATGCTGTCCATCAGAAGGATCGCGGTCGCAACGGCTGTCCATCCCACGAACAGTGCAACGCCAGCGACGGCGACAACTTGCGTTTCCGAGCTTAGCCGAATGAATCGCGTATCATTGTCTGATTTCAGAAAGACACGGCGTTCGGGAAAATGCCGCTCGAACAATGAATGTAATTTGATTGCCAGACGTGTTCTCACGCGTCTTACCTCTCCATCCCCATGATCGGGAGCGGTCGTGAGTGATAGCCGTCCCTTGGGCGAAGTGCATAAAGCGGCATTTTGTTTTGGGCAAGTTTGTTAACTTACCGACCCTGCGTTACTGGTCTTTGCCGCCGATTCTAGGCGAGAAATTGCCGATACCTTCAACTTAAGCCCGTTATTGCGTCTGTCCCGGCAATGGCAAGTCTTCAGTCAGAGGCCAGTAGAAATCCGGCGGCAGCCCGGCCTCGGCCCGTTTTTCTTCGTTAAACGGTGGCTTCAGGACGCCATGGAAATACTGGCGCACCAATTGGTGAAACACATCCTTGGGATCCGCGTTTTCACGCCCACACAGGAAATGGAACCATTTTGATCCATAAGCCACATGGCCCACTTCTTCGGCATAGATGACCTCGAGCGCAGCAATTGCTTGCTCGGCCTTGGCTTTGCGGAACATGTCGATCATGCCGGGTGTCGCGTCCAACCCGCGCGCCTCAAGCACCATGGGGACAACCGCCAGCCGTCCCATCAGGTCTTCGGCGGTGTCTTCGGCCGCGCGCCACATTCCAGCATGCGCGGGTAGGGCGCCATAGTGGCTGCCCATGCTTTCCAGGCAGTCACAGACCATCTCAAAATGCCGCGATTCTTCCTCGGCACATTTGACCCAGTCATCGTAGAACCCGATCGGCATCGGCACGTGGCCAAATCGCGCGATGATATCCCAATGCAGGTCAACGGCGTTCAGCTCGATATGCGCAACTGCGTGAAGCAGGGCGATACGCCCGGCCTCGGTTCCGGGCTTGCGCTTTGGAACCTCACGCGGCGACAGCAGCTCGGGCTTTTCCGGGCGGGCAGGGCTCAGCGGCGGAGTTGCGGTTCCCACCTCAATCTCAGGCGCGTCGCCCTTGCGCGATGCGAACCAGGCGGCGGCATAGCGCTTGGACAGGGCAGTCTTTTCCCGACCATCCGCTGTTGTCAGGACTTCGGTCGCCATCTGAGTCAGTGTTTTGGACACCGCGTTGTCTCCGTTGATTGAGGTGGACAGCTCTTAAACCGGATGGCGGCCGTGGTCGAGAGGGTCACAGGGCGCGCGCAGCCTCAAGCACCTCGTCCACATGGCCAGGGACTTTGACTTTGCGCCAGACCCTGGCGATCTTGCCTTCGCTGTCGATCAGAAAGGTCGCGCGCTGAATTCCCATGGATTTCTTGCCGTACATGTTCTTTTCAACCCAGACGCCATAATCCTCGCAGACCGAAGACCCTTCGTCCGACAACAGCGGGGTCGTCAGGCTGTGCTTGGCGACAAATTTGTCGTGCTTGGCGACGCTGTCCCGCGAGATGCCGAAAACTTGAGCCCCCGCATCTGCAAAGGCCTGAAGTTGTTCCGAGAAACCGATGGATTCCTTGGTGCAGCCCGGCGTATCATCGCGGGGATAGAAAAACAGAACGACGGCACCGCCGCGCAGGTCCGAAAGGGTCACTTCGCCGCCGCCGTCGCGGGGTAATGTGAAATCAGGGGCGATGTCTGTCACGTCGGGCATTGGAAACTCCGCTAAAGGATTTTAAGTGCTGCCCGGCATAATAGGGCGACGCGAGCGGGTTGAAAGACTTGGATAAAAAATTGGCTCAGCACGAAGATGCAAGTGTCGACCGGCCCGAGACGCCTGTCCGCCGCCGGTCACGCCGTCGTATCGCCGCGCGCTGGAGCATTGGAACCCTGTTTTTAATGTGCCTGCTGGTCGGAGCGGGCTGGTTCTTTCTGATCGGAAAACAGCTGCACGCGCCGGAATGGGTCACGCAGAAAGTAGAAGCGCGTCTTGAACGCAGCCTTGGCGGTTTGAAATTCACCTTTGGGGACGCCAGCTTTATCGTCAACGATAAGTGGCGCCCGCGAATCCGATTGACGGATGTGACTATCAGCGATGCAGCGGGTCATCAGATCGCTCAGATATCGGATTTGCGAACACGCCTGTCGATGCGCGAATTGCTGCGCGGTAAGATCAGACCGCGGCGGATCACTATGCTGGGCGCGCAGATTGCTTTGACCCGTGGTGAGGACGGTGCGCTGTCGCTGACAGTTGGGTCAGGCAGTGCCCCGGTGCAAAAGGCCCCGACGCTGGCACAGCTTATCGAGGAATCGGATGATGTGTTCCTGTCCCCGTTTCTGTCAGGTTTGCGAGCAGTCGATCTGGAATCGCTGACGTTGGACTATCAGGATCTGCGGCTGGGGCGGGCCTGGGTGTTTGACGGCGGGCATATCTCGATTATCCGGGACGGTGATGAAATGCGGCTGGCGACCGGGTTTTCGGTGCTGACCGGGCGCGACTATGCCAGCACGATCGAGGCAAACTATACCAGTGTTCTTGGTACACCTCAGGCGAGTTTTGGGGTTTCGATCACCGATCTTCCCTCGGAAGACATCGCCACCCAAAGCGTTGCACTGGCGTGGTTGCAGGTGCTCAATGCTCCGATTTCCGGCGCGTTAAGGGGCAGTGTCGATGGGCAGGCCGCGCTGGGTCCGCTTTTTGCGACGTTGAACCTGGGCGAGGGTGTCCTGCAGCCCAGACCCGAGACGCGCCCGATCGGGTTCGAATCCGCGCGCGCTTATTTCACCTATGACCCTGCGCGTCATGTTCTGGAATTCAACGAGGCCTCGGTCGTGTCCGATGTGGGGGCCGTGCAGGCCGAAGGCAAAGCCTATTTGAACGGGGTCGAAAACGGTGTTCTTGAAAGCCTGACGTCACAGTTGACCCTGAACAGTATCGATATCTACCCCGGTGGTCTGTTCCCGGAATCGCTGGAAACCGCGCGGGCGGATGTGGATTTTCAACTCAAGCTTGCGCCGTTCGAGCTGCAGCTGGGGCAGTTGACGATCACGGATGCCCTGCACGAATTGCACGCAACGGGCAGGTTGATCGGTCAGCCCGACGGCTGGGATGCCGCGTTTGATGCGCAACTGGACAAGATGGGGTCCGAGAACCTGTTGCGATACTGGCCCGAAAGATTGGCGCCGAACCCGCGGAAATGGGTGTCGGAAAACCTGTTCGAAGGTCAGTTTTCGGATGTGGAGTTTTCACTACGCTTGCATCCGGGCAGTAAGCCGGACCTCTATTTGGGCCTTGGGTTCGATGACGCCAAGATCAGGTTTGCCAAGACCTTGCCGCTGATCCAGGACGGGCGGGGCCGGCTTAGCCTGCTGAAAGATCGCTTTACCGTCACGGCTGAAAAAGGGGTTGTCATCGCCGATCAGGGTGGCGCGGTGGATGCTTCGGGAACTTCGTTCATCATCCCGGACACAACTGCCAAGGGCGGAACACCGGCGATTGCTCGGATCGAGGCGAGCGGCAGCGTCGAGGCCGCCCTGTCGCTGCTGGACCGACCACCACTAAGCCTGATGTCCAAAGCCAACTTGCCGGTCGATCTGGCGGCTGGTGACGTAAGCTTGTCAGGCACCTTGTCATTGCCGCTGAAAAAGGGGCTGAAGTTTCACGACACCGAATTCCACTACACCGGTGAAATCGACAATGTGCAAAGCGACAAACTTGTACCTGACTATTCGGTCAGCGCTGACCTTTTGAACCTGTCCGGCAATCAGACCGAGGTAGAGATCGACGGCTATGGCTCGTTCGGCCAGGTGCCTATGCAAGTCGCGTGGCGTCAGCCCATTGGCGGAGACGGCCCGCAGCGCAGCGAACTGACGGGCCAGATCGAATTGTCGCCGCTGCTGATGAGTGAACTGAAGGTGCCGCTACCGCCGGGCATGCTGACTGGAAAAGGCACAGCGGATATCACCGTTGGAATCGGCGCGGATGAACCAGTCACACTCTCTGCGACCTCGGACCTTGCAGGGGTCGGGATGGCGATTCCTGAACTTGGTTGGCGCAAACGGACGGGGGCGAACGGAAAGATGAAACTGGACGCCACGCTGGGTGAAAAGCCCAAAGTGGATGATCTGACGCTTGATGTCGCGGGGCTGCGCACTAAAGCCTCGATCTTCTTCCGGGACGGGGGGGCTTTTGACCGGATACGGTTCAGTTCGTTTGATCTGGGCAACTGGCTGGCGGTGCCGGCCGAATTGATCAACACCGGCGGACCTGTCCCCAATATCGTTGTTCAGGGCGGTGTCATGAATCTGGGCCGCGCAACCTTTGGCGCGGGCGGTGGCGGAGGAGGAGGAGGGTCGGGCCCCGGTCCAAGGATCGATGTTCTGTTGGACCGCCTGCAGGTGACTGAAGACATTGCACTGACCGGGTTCCGGGGCGGGTTTCAAACTACAGGCGGGGTGAACGGCTCCTTTACGGCCAACGTAAACGGCGGCACGGCGGTCAGCGGCCAAGTGAGCCCGCGTGACAGCGGTAGCGCCGTGAACATAAAGTCGAAGGACGCGGGGGCCGTCCTGCGGTCAGCTGGTGTGATCACCCAGGCGCGTGGCGGCAGTTTGGACTTGCAATTGGAACCGGTCAGCGCGCCGGGGAATTATGATGTGATCCTCAAGATATTAAACACACGCATTACCGACGCACCGGCAATGGCTGCGCTATTGGACGCGATCAGTCTTGTTGGACTTTTGGACGAGATGACCGGGCAGGGGATCTTTTTCTCGACTATCGATAGCCGCATGCGGATCACCCCGACCGAAATCAAAGTCCTCAGCGGCAGTGCCGTTGGCCCGTCCATCGGCTTGTCCTTTGACGGCACGATCGACACGGTTGCGGGCATGCTGAACCTGCGTGGTGCGATCTCTCCGATCTATCTGGTGAATGCAATCGGAAGTGTTTTTACAAAAAAGGGCGAGGGGGTCATCGGGTTTAACTACAGTCTGACCGGGCCGCTTACGAAGCCACAAGTTTCCGTAAATCCGCTGTCTGGCCTTGCTCCACTGTTCCTACGCAATTTGCTGCGCGCACCGGCCCCGACTGTATCAGATGGTCCCAACGCGCTGCCGAGAAAGCCGGATGAGCCTAAAAAGACCTTTGGCTCTCCACCACGGGACAATTGACCCGGATGGGCTGTTGCTGATTCCGATGCGGAATTGTATGGCGCGGCTATGAAACTCAGCGATTTTGACTTCCATCTGCCCGAAGACCGGATTGCCACACGTCCCGCCAGCCCGCGCTCATCCGCGCGCCTGTTGGTGGCCGAAGGTGACGCGATCTCGGATGCGCATGTTTTTGATCTAACCGACTGGTTGCAGCCGGGTGACAGATTGGTGCTAAACGACACGCGCGTCATCCCCGCGCGTCTGAACGGACGGCGCCATCGCAACAGTGCACAAGGACCGGTGTCTGCCGCAATCGAGGCGACTTTGCTGGACCCGCAGGCTGATGGCACATGGGCGGCCCTGATCAAACCGCTGAAGAAAGTGAAGCTGGGCGAAGACGTTCAGTTCTCGGATCATCTGAGCGCCACGTTGGAGCGGGTTGAGGACGGGCAAGCCTATCTGCGGTTCAATCTGTCGGGCGACGATTTTGATGCTGCGTTGGAACGGGCCGGTGCAATGCCTCTGCCGCCCTACATCGCCGCCAAGCGGCCTGCGGATGAGCAGGACAAGACGGACTATCAGACAATCTGGGCCCGCAATTCCGGTGCAGTTGCCGCCCCGACGGCGTCGCTGCACTTTGATGAGGCGTTGATGCAGGCGCTGGGCGCGCGCGGTGTCGCAGTCACTCATGTCACGCTGCATGTGGGCGCGGGAACGTTTCTGCCGGTCAAGGTTGAGGACGTGACGACCCACAAGATGCACGCCGAATGGGGCAGTGTCAGCGCCACCGCCGCGCAAGAGATCCGCGAGACCAAAGCCGCAGGGGGCAGGGTCATCCCGGTGGGGACTACCGCGCTGCGTCTGATCGAAAGCGCCAGCCGGTCAGGCCAGATCGAACCATGGGAAGGTGAGACCGATATCTTCATATATCCCGGCTTTCAGTTCCACGTGACCGACGCGTTGATGACCAATTTCCACCTGCCGAAATCCACCTTGTTGATGCTGGTGTCGGCCCTGATGGGGCAGGAGCGAATGCGGAAGGTGTACGCGCATGCGATTGAACAGAAATACCGGTTCTTCTCTTACGGGGATGCGTCGCTTTTGATCACGTAAGGGACGTGTTGTCGGGATCGAATCTTTTCAATGTCGTAGACAAGCATGACCAAAGCCGTTTTTGATTGCAAAACGGTGTCACAGTCTAGGTCGGAATTTTTCGGAGGCCCCAATGATTCAGGTCCTTTCCAGCGCATGGGCGCTATTGCTTGGTATGGGCCTGTTGATGGTCGGAAACGGCCTTCAGGGGACAATTCTGGGTGTCCGGGGCGAGATCGAGGGGTTTTCGACCCTTCAGATGTCATTCGTGATGTCGGCCTATTTCGTCGGTTTCCTGGGTGGATCACGCCTTGCACCCGAAATGATCCGACGTGTCGGACATGTGCGGGTCTTTGCAGCGCTGGCATCGTTCATTTCTGCTGTGATGATCATGTATCCGTTGATGACCGACCCGGTTATCTGGATTCTGGGCCGTGTCGTGATCGGGTTCTGTTTCTCCGGAGTGTACGTCACTGCGGAAAGCTGGCTCAACAATGCAGCCAGCAACGAGAACCGTGGGCAGGCGCTGTCTCTTTACATGATCTTCCAGATGACAGGCATCATCAGCGCACAAGGTTTGGTTCTTTTGGGCGATCCGGCCGGGTTCGATACCTTTGTAATCGCCTCCATACTGGTTTCGGTCTCTTTTGCGCCCATTCTCTTGTCGATCTCACCGACACCTGCGTTTGACACAACCAAACCGATGACTTTGCGCGAATTGTTCGGATATTCGCCCTTGGGCTGTGTTGGCATGTTTCTTCTGGGCGGCGTTTTCTCTGCACAGTTCGGGATGGCGTCGGTATACGGTGCCCGCGCGGGTCTGACGCTGGTCGAGATTTCGACTTTTATTGCCGCATTCTATATCGGTGCTCTGATCTTGCAGTATCCATTGGGATGGATGTCCGACCGCATGGATCGCCGATTCCTGATTATGCTTGTTGCAGGGGTCGGCAGCTGCGCGGCAGTTGTGGGCTTGGTGTTCGGTGTGACGTTTCCAATCCTGCTGGGCGCGGCCTTTGTGATCGGCGGTATGTCGAACCCTCTGTATTCACTGCTGATTGCGCACGCTAATGACTTTCTGGAACACGAAGACATGGCCGCAGCGTCAGGGGGTCTTTTATTCATCAACGGCATGGGGGCCATTGCGGGCCCGTTGATCACCGGTTGGCTCATGGGGGATGCGGTCTTTGGACCTCCGGGCTTTTTCCTTTTCATCGCAATACTGCTGGTCGTTATGGCGGGCTATGCGCTTTACCGTATGACCCAGCGCGCGGCGATCCCGGTCGACGAAACAGGCACCATGTCGCCGCTCTATCCAACGGCGTCTCCGGTTGTGATGGAATTGGCGCAGGAGGTGGCCATTGAGGCCGCAGAAGCCGAGCAGGAAACGCAAGATGTTGCCTAGAACACGAATTTATGTCGCAAGTGTTGCAATAATTTACTGTTACAATTCTATAAAACACACTTAAATGAATTTAAGTCCCTTGGGGGGGAAACACGACGGAGTTAAGGGCATGGCAAGTCCTGAAGATGTATTGAGTTTTTGGTTAGATGAGGTTGGTCCCAAGGGTTGGTATCTGCAGGATGACGCATTGGATGCAGAAATCCGCGAAAGGTTCCTGACCACATGGCAGGCTGCGAGTGAAGGCAAGTTCTCTCTCTGGCTGACCTATCCCAGCGGTGCATTGGCGTACATCATCCTGATGGATCAGTTTCCACGCAACATGTTCCGAGGAAGCGCTGAGGCCTTCGCCTCAGACCGCGCGGCGTTGTCAGCAGCGAAATGTGCGGTGGACAAAGGGTGGGATATGAAGATCGACGAACCGGCCCGCCAGTTCTTTTATCTTCCATTGATGCATTCGGAAAACCTGTGTGACCAGGAACGCTGTGTGCGCCTGATGTGTCAAAACATGACCAATGGCGACGACGGCAACCTGTTGCACGCAAGGGCGCATCGCGAAGTGATCCGCAAGTTCGGTCGGTTCCCATACCGCAACGACGCTCTCTCGCGCCCAATGACCGAGCACGAGGCCGCCTATGTCGACATGGGCGGATATGGCGCGACCGTGCGCGAGCTTCAGACAGCCGGCTAGGACGCCGGCTCGCAGCCTCGGATTGCAATGATCCGGTCGGCAACAATGTCGGCCGAATTTTCAATTGCAGTGTTAATTAACTGGTCCGGGGCTTCGGTCAACTCGGCTATTCTCGCCTGCGCCGCTTGCAGGTTATTCTCTAAATCATTCAGCTTTTCCAAAGCTTCAGACAGTTTTCGGGCGGTGGCACTATCGGCTGCTGTTCCGCTAAGCTGAAGGGATGACAGGTCGCTGCGCAATGCCGTCAGTTCACCGCGTATCCCTTGAACGTCTCCCTTCAGGGGCGCTACGATCTGGACCTTCTCGGCAAACTTGACGGTAATGTCGTCGACTGTAGAAGCCAGCTTCCACCCCAGAAACAGGCATAGTGCAATCAGGATAAGCGTTGCATTCAGCACGGCGAGCAACAGATCTTTAAGCGTTTTGGCCATGGTAAGCCTTTCGAATGACTTGGGTTTCACAAAGTCCGGACAGGCCCGGTGCGTATCTTCTAGCCATAGGTTCACGCGCGGTATAGGCTGAAAACAGCGCATACCGCGCCAGTTTACCCTGCGTCTGTTTTGTCGCGGGAGCAATATGTTGATGCATTCAGGAGATTAGTTTAATGGTGAACTAATTTCTGAATCGACCTGCGCCGAGAGGGAAACATGGCAGCACAATCTTTTGATCTGATCGTAATTGGCGCCGGTCCCGGTGGCTACGTGGCCGCTATCCGTGCGGCTCAGCTGGGCCTGAAGACCGCCGTGGTCGAACGCGAGCATTTGGGCGGTATCTGCCTGAACTGGGGCTGTATCCCGACCAAGGCGCTGCTGCGAACGTCCGAAGTGTTCCATCTGATGGAGCGGGCCAAAGATTTTGGCCTGAGCGCTGACAAGATTGGTTTTGATCTGGATGCGGTCGTCAAGCGTTCACGCGGCGTTGCGGCGCAGTTGTCGGGCGGCATCGGTCATTTGTTGAAAAAGAACAAAGTGACCGTCGTCATGGGCGCGGCAACGATCCCTGCAAAAGGCAAGGTCACTGTCAAAACCGACAAGGGTACCGAGGAACTGACCGCCAAGAACATCGTTCTGGCCACCGGTGCGCGGGCGCGGGAACTGCCCGGATTGGAAGCGGATGGCGATCTTGTTTGGACCTACAAGCACGCACTCCAGCCGCCGCGGATGCCAAAAAAGCTGTTGGTGATCGGGTCTGGCGCAATCGGAATCGAATTCGCCAGCTTCTATAATACACTGGGCGCAGACACGACCGTGGTCGAGGTTATGGACCGGGTCCTGCCGGTCGAGGACGCAGAAATCAGCGCGCTGGCCAAGAAGGCCTTTACCAAACAAGGCATGACCATCATGGAAAAGGCGATGGTCAAGCAACTGGACCGCGCCAAGGGTAAGGTCACGGCGCATATTGAGGTTAAAGGCAAGGTCGAAAAGCACGATTTTGACACCGTGATCTCGGCTGTAGGGATTGTCGGCAATGTCGAAAACCTTGGGCTAGAGGCCTTGGGCGTCAAGATTGACCGCACCCATGTCGTCACGGATGAATTCTGCCGTACGGGTGTCGACGGACTTTACGCAATTGGTGATATCGCAGGCGCGCCCTGGCTGGCGCATAAAGCCAGCCATGAAGGTGTTATGGTCGCGGAATTGATTGCTGGTAAACACGCTCATCCAGTGAAACCCGAAAGCATCGCCGGCTGCACCTACTGTCAGCCTCAGGTCGCATCGGTTGGGTACACCGAAGCCAAGGCGAAAGAGCTTGGCTATGACATCAAGGTTGGAAAGTTCCCGTTTATCGGCAACGGCAAAGCCATTGCGTTGGGTGAACCCGAGGGCCTGATCAAAACGATTTTCGACGCCAAGACAGGTGAATTGCTAGGGGCACATATGATCGGCGCGGAAGTTACTGAGTTGATTCAAGGCTACGTAGTGGGACGGCAATTGGAGACCACCGAGGAAGACCTGATGAACACTGTCTTCCCACACCCGACTCTGTCGGAAATGATGCACGAAAGCGTGTTGGATGCCTACGGGCGCGTGATCCACATGTAGGGATGGGGGCTCTGCCCCCGCCGCCCGTGCCGGGCGTCTCCCCCGGGATATTTAGAGGCCAGATGAATGAAGGATCCTTCCTTCATCTGGCTAAAAATATCACGGAGCACGAGGCAGAGCCACGCAATTATCTTATTTATTCAATGCGTCCAGTATGCGCGCCCATGAACGAATGCCCTTGTGGAAACTTTTCACGTCATACTTTTCGTTCGGTGAGTGGATGGCGTCGTCGTCATTGGCATAGCCGACGAGCATCGAGTCCAGTCCGAGAACCGAGTCAAAATATCCAACCACCGGTATCGATCCCCCCATACCGGTAAAGACAGCCTCGCGGTTCCATTCATCCGACAATGCGCCGCGCGCGGCCTCAAATTCGGGGCGATCAAGGTTCATCACCGATGCCGGAGCCCCTTCGAGATCGTTGTCCCAGACAACTTTCGCGTCGGGCGACAGGCGATCTTCGACATGTTTGCGGACTTTGTCACGCAGGGCATCGGGGTCCATGTCGCCGACCAGCCGGCAGGTGATCTTGCAGTGCGCTTCGGACGGGATCACGGTTTTCGAACCTGCACCGTTATAGCCGCCCCACAGGCCGTTCACTTCCAGCGTTGGACGTGCCCATTGCTGTTCCAGCGTGGAATAGCCCTTTTCTCCATGCGGTTGCGAGTAACCGACAGAACTCAGGTATTCCGCCTCATCAAAACCGCAATTTTCCCATTGGCGGAGCTGCTCTACGGGCACTTCGTGTACACCTTCGTAAAACCCGTCAACGGCCACGCGACCGGTTTCGTCGTCGTAGAACGAGGCGACGATCTTCGACAACTCACGCAGCGGGTTCAGGCCCGGGCCACCGTAGTGACCGGAATGCAGATCGATGCGGGGACCGACGATGGTGAACTCATCCTTGAGCATGCCGCGTAGTTGCGAGGCGATGGAAGGCACGCCGCGTGAAACCATCGAGGTGTCGCATACCAGCGCAAGATCGGCTTTCAATTCGTCCTTATTGGCTTCGAGGAACGGTACCAATGAAGGTGATCCGGATTCCTCTTCTCCTTCGAAGAAGAACGTGATGCGGCAGGGTAGGGTGCCGTGGATCGCTTTCCATGCGCGGCAGGCCTCAACAAAGGTCATCAACTGGCCTTTGTCATCCGACGAGCCTCGGCCACGGATCACCTTTCCGTTTTCGGATTCTTCTAGTGCTGGATCAAACGGGTCGCGATTCCAAAGCTCCAGCGGATCAACAGGTTGCACGTCATAGTGGCCGTAAAACAGAACGTGCGGGCCGTCGTTGTCCTCGCCCACATGGCCAACGACCATCGGATGGCCGGGGGTTTCGCGTTTTTCGGCCGCAATGCCTATGCTTTGCAGGTCGGCGACCAGCCAGTCGGCGGCCTGATCGACCTGCTCTTTATAGGCTGGGTCGGTTGAGATCGACGGGATGCGCAGAAATTCCATCAATCGGTCGATGGACGTGGACAGATCGGTGTCGATCCTGCTCAGAACAGCGTCTAGCGACATGAGCTTCTCCTGAATGGCGTGAACTGCTGCGGAACCTATCAGCACCGGCGGCGCCGTCCAGTGCGTATCGGCAGGATTTGCAGTATACTGTCGGAAACAGAATGTGTGGCAGGGTTATCGCCTGCGTCGTTTCCTCGCGTCTTATGGCCGTAACTTTACTTGTCGGGGAGCGTGAACAGGGATAATTGATACAGATCAATGCTGCGACTCTGACAATGCCGCTAGGCAAGACAGTCAAGGGGAAGCAAACCGCGGGGACGGCTTGATCCGTCATCCGGGGAAATAACGGGTTCGGCAAACAGCACGTCTATGTCGGGCACAGAAGGAGAAACTGGTGGACTATACTGCTCAGCTCGATTCAGCGATTGCCAGGCTGCATGACGAAGGCCGTTATCGGACCTTTATTGATATCGAACGCCAGAAGGGTCATTTCCCGCATGCTGTACGGACGTGTCCGGACGGCTCGCAGCAGAATATCACCGTGTGGTGTGGAAACGACTATTTGGGTATGGGCCAGAACCCGGTTGTTCTGAATGCAATGCATGATGCGGTTGATGCTGCTGGTGCGGGTTCGGGCGGAACGCGTAACATCTCGGGCACCACGGTCTATCACAAGCAGCTTGAGGCTGAGCTGGCCGATCTGCATGGCAAAGAGGCAGCGTTGCTGTTCACCAGCGCGTATATCGCGAATGACGCGACGCTCAGCACTTTGCCGAAACTATTCCCCGGTCTGATCATTTATTCCGATGCACTGAACCATGCTTCGATGATCGAAGGCGTGCGCCGCAATGGCGGCGACAAGCGTATCTTCCGCCATAACGATGTCGCGCATCTGCGCGAACTGCTTGAGGCCGACGATCCGACCGCGCCCAAGCTGATCGCGTTCGAATCGGTCTATTCGATGGACGGTGATTTCGGCCCGATCGAAGAGATTTGCGACCTGGCAGATGAATTTGGCGCGCTGACCTACATCGACGAGGTTCACGCGGTTGGCATGTACGGTCCGCGCGGTGGTGGCGTGACCGAACGCGATCGTTTGGCGCATCGCATCGACATCATCAACGGAACACTTGCCAAGGCCTATGGCGTGATGGGGGGCTATATCGCCGCCAGTGAAAAAATGTGTGACGCTGTGCGTTCTTACGCGCCGGGCTTCATCTTCACGACGTCGCTTCCGCCGGCCGTTGCCGCCGGTGCTGCCGCTTCGGTGGCATATCTGAAAGGTGCGTCAGAGTTGCGAGAGCAGCATCAGACACAGGCCAAGGTGCTTAAGCTACGCCTGAAAGGGATGGGCCTGCCGTTAATCGATCATGGCAGCCACATCGTACCTGTGATCGTCGGCAACCCGGTGCACACCAAAATCCTGAGTGACAGACTGCTGGATGACCATGGAATTTACGTCCAGCCGATCAACTTTCCGACCGTGCCGCGCGGTACGGAACGCCTGCGCTTTACCCCGTCACCGATCCACGGACCGGGTGAAATGAACCGGCTGATCCATGCGATGGACGAACTTTGGTCACATTGTGCGCTAAATCGCGCCGAACTTGCAGGTTAACCTCACGCCAAAGTGTGCAATGCGTTTGTCGCGTGTTAAGCTTACGCTAACAAAAGAGACGCACGAATCGTTACGTAGGCGATTCGCCGTTGGCGTGTAACACGCGCAAGGCAGAATGGGGCAGCAGGGATGATTGGGCGCAGATCACAGCGCGATTCCGAAGAAAACACGGACGTCAGGCCGAAGGGCTTTGACGACTATGAGGTACGGCTTGGCGACAGGATGCGCGGCGAACGCGCGACCATGGGTAAGTCTCTTCTGGATGTTCAACGCGAACTGCGGATCAAAGCCAACTACATAGCTGCAATCGAAGACGCTGATCCCGATGCGTTTGACACACCCGGCTTCATCGCCGGGTATGTGCGTTCTTATGCACGCTATCTGGGCATGAACCCGGATGATACCTTTGCCACGTTCTGCGCCGAAAGCGGGTTCGAAGTGGCCCATGGTATGTCAGCCGAGGCTTCGGTTGTTCGCAAACCATCCGGCGGGTTGCCCGCGCGGGGCCCGATGGGGCGCGATCCGTTCATCTCGCCGAATACACCCTACATCCCAGGCAGGGAAACTCTGGTCAGCCAGATTGAGCCCCGCGCCATTGGCTCGTCTCTGGTCCTGCTGGCGGTGATTGGTGGCATTGGCTATGGCGGTTGGGCGGTTCTGAACAAAATCCAACAGGTTCAGGTGAGCCCGGTTGAACAGGCCCCGGTGGTTCTGTCCGATCTCGACCCGTTGGATGCAGCCCGCGCACCGGTAGAACTTGCCGAAGCAGCAGAATCCACAGCACCGACCCCCGAAGCGCTGGATCGTCTTTATCGCCCACAGGCGCTGGATGTTCCGGTTCTTGTGGCACGTGACGCGCCGATTGCCACATTGGACCCTCGCACAGTCGGAACGTTCCGCCCGCCAGAGGCACCCCGGATCGAAGTGGCCGAAGTGCACACAGTTGAACGCCTCGCATTGCCGCAGGTTGTTGAACAGGTTGATACCGCACTGAAAATTGTGGCCGTTGCGCCATCGTGGATGCGTATTCGCGCCGCCGATGGAAGCGTTCTGTTTGAAGGCACATTGGGCACGGTCGAGCAGGGCAATACATTCGAAATTCCGCTGACCGAAGAACCACCGCAACTGCGTGCAGGGGCTTCGGGTTCCGTTTATTTTTCGATGAATGGTGAACACTTCGGGCCTGTCGGCGCGCCGGGTACAGTGACCAAAGGGGTTCTGCTGTCCAAGGACGCGGTCGCAGAACGCTATGAGATCGCCGATCTGGAATCCGAACAGAACAGCGCCCTCAAACAATTGGTTGCCGAACTTCAGGCGGAAGTACCTGAAACGCCGGCTGAGTGATCTGGCCATTGCGGTGGCCGGGTAGGCGGACTATTTAAAGACGCAACTCAGGCAGCTTTGGACCCGTCCTCATGTCCCTTAATCACGTCCGCCCGTGGCGCAACATCTATCGCCGCAAATCCCGCCAAATTATGGTTGGAAATGTTCCGGTCGGGGGCGACGCACCCATTGCTGTCCAGACGATGACAAACACCCTGACAACGGATGTTGCCGGGACCATTGCGCAGGTTCAGGCCGCAGCAGAGGCGGGTGCCGATATCGTGCGGATTTCCGTCCCTGATGAGGCGTCATCGAAAGCACTGAAAGAGATCGTGCGCGAAAGCCCGGTTCCTATCGTGGCCGACATCCACTTTCACTATCGGCGCGGTATCGAAGCTGCCGAAGCGGGTGCCGCATGCCTGCGCATCAACCCGGGCAATATCGGCGATGAAAAGCGTGTGAAAGAGGTTATCAAGGCCGCGCAGGACCATAATTGCTCGATCCGCATCGGGGTGAACGCCGGTAGCCTGGAAAAGCACCTGCTTGAGAAGTATGGCGAGCCGTGCCCCGAGGCGATGGTGGAAAGCGGGTTGGAGCATATTCGCATCCTGCAGGACAACGACTTTCACGAATTCAAGATCAGCGTGAAGGCCAGCGACGTCTTTCTGTCCGCAGCGGCCTATCAGGGCATTGCCGAGACCACGGATGCGCCGATCCACCTTGGCATCACCGAGGCGGGCGGGCTGGTGTCAGGCACCATCAAATCCGCCATCGGGCTGGGCAATTTGCTGTGGATGGGGATTGGTGACACGATCCGCGTCAGCCTGTCCGCTGACCCGGTCGAAGAAGTAAAGGTGGGCTTCGAGATTCTGAAATCTCTGGGCCTGCGCCATCGCGGCGTGAACATCATCTCGTGCCCCTCCTGCGCGCGGCAGGGATTCGACGTGATCAAAACGGTCGAGGCGCTGGAACAGCGTTTGGAACACATCAAAACACCGATGAGCCTGTCGATCATCGGTTGTGTGGTGAACGGGCCGGGTGAGGCGCTGATGACCGATGTAGGCTTCACCGGCGGCGGCGCTGGATCGGGCATGGTTTATTTGGCGGGCAAGGCCAGCCACAAGATGTCGAACGACCAGATGATCGACCACATCGTCGATGAGGTCGAGAAGAAGGCTGCGGAACTGGACGCCGTGGCTGAGGCGGCTGAATAGTTGATATCACTAACCCTCGGGTCTTGTTAGACGGCGGGCATTTGTTGCGTTGCGCAGTGAATACCGCCACCAAATTCGCCTAAAATATCGACGTTTAGTGCTACAACTTCGCGCCCCGGGTAATGCCGGGACAGGGCCTCGCGCGCGATGGTGTCGGTTTCGTTGTCACCGAATTGAGCCATGATGACCGCGCCATTGCAAACATAGTAGTTTGCATAGGACGCCACGAACTCTGGATCGTTGACCCGCCTTCTGACCGGTTCCGGAATGACGTCTACTTGTAAGCCTTCCGCGACCAATCGGTCATGGGTGTCCAACGCAGCAAGATGGAAGGGGTCCTGAAAATCAGGTTCGTCTGGAAGGTTGACCAGAACACGACCCGGTCCAGTAAAGCGTGCCAGACTGTCGATGTGGTAATCGGTGATGTCTTCGCCCCAAACACCCTCGGACCAAATCATGCGGTTTGCTCCGTAGGCGGCCAAAAGTTTGGCTTCGATCTCGTTACGGGACTGGCCAGGGTTGCGATTGTCATTCACCCATGAGCTTTCATGCGCAATGAGCAGGCCGTGCCCGTCTTGCTCAACACTTCCACCTTCACCGTTCAGGCCGGACGGAAGAAGTGGCAGGCCCAGTCGTTCAGCAACGCGACCAGCGACACGAGCATCCTGTTTGTGTGCTTGTTTCTTACCCCAGCCATTGAACTGGATTTTGCGGATCGCCATGTCCCCGCCGTCTGAGATTAAAAAGATCGGTCCGGAATCCCGGCACCAAAGGTCTTCGGTTGGGACGTCCCACAATTCAACTTCCGTCGAAAGTTTTTCACTTGCTGCCGAATGGTGTTCGGCAGCAGCCAGCATCGTCACCGGTTCAAATGGCGATATCGCATTGGCAATATCAGCGATCGTTTGCTGCACCAGATCACGCAAGTGGGCATCTGGATACACATTGCTGCTTACCGGCCACTGCATGAAAGTGCGTTGGTGTCGTGTTTCTTCCGCGGGAACAAAATAGCCCAAGCCAGCTTGGGCAAAGGGTTGCTGTGTGACACTCATTAACCCAATCGCTCCGCCGGACAGCAGAACTTCCCTACGCTTCATTGTGAAAACCCCAATAGGCTGTTGGGTGAAGAGCACCTCAGCGAGAGGTGCTCTTTGTTCATCAACCCTGATCTGCGCGCACACCGTCCACAATCTGCTTCATCTGATCCGCTGGCAGGAACCCACGCAGCATTTCGGTGCCCAGAACAAATGAAGGTGTTCCTGAAATCTGCATACGCTGCGCCAGCGCACGGGTCTGACCGATTTCATCCGTAACCTGCTCGCTGTCCATGGCCGAAATGATCGCATCGCTGTCCAGGCCGAGGCCATCCGAGATACGGCGCAGGGAGACTTCGGAAGGCTCTCCACCAAATTCCATCAGCGCGTCATGGACCTGTTTGTAGGCGTCGGCGCCAGCCACATGTTTGGTTGCGACCGCAAAGCGCGAAGACAGGACCGAAGCGTCGCCCAGGATCGGGAATTCCTTGATCACAAGGCGGATGTTGCCATCTTCGGCCAACAGGCTCGCGACCTCGGGCACGGCGCGGCGACAGTAGCCGCAGCGGTAATCCATGAATTCGACCAGAGTGATGTCGCCATGCGGGTTGCCGCCAACCCAGCTATAGCCGTCGTTGAACAGCTCGTCCGCATTGGCGGCGACCAGTTCCTTGTCAGCGGAAGCTTCGGCCACAGCGTTACGCTGTTCAAGAATGTTGATTGCTTCGATGATCACTTCGGGGTTTTCCAGAAGGTACTCGCGCACCTGCACACCGAACTGTTCGCGTTCGGCATCGCTCATGGTGCTCAGGTCCAGGGCCTGCGCGGGGCCGGTGATCAGGGAAAGCCCCAGAAGGGCGGGTGCAGCATGTCTGAGGATCATTTCCGGTTCCTTTTCTTTTTCTTCGATCGTTCCGAGGCAATCAACACATCCTGTGCCCGTTGCCAACCAGGTGAACCTTCGGGCAATTGCCCGACGGCGCGTTTTGCGTGAATGCCTGCGTCGACCAGGCGGCCTTGCAGGGCATAGCGTTCTGCGGTCACAGCCGAGGCCATGCCGTTATTTCCGACCTTGGCATAAGCCATTCCAAGATCCTGCATCAGTCGTGCATTGCGATAGTCCCGCGCGCGCGCCTTTTCAAGCACCTTGAGGGCGTCGGTCGTCTGCCCATCTGCCAGCAAGGCGCGCCCGTACCCCGCCAGAATCAATGGATCATTCGGAGACATCTCAACCGCCTGTCCATAAGCTTTAATTGCGTCGGGCAACTTTCTGTTTTCCAATAGAATCTGCCCTTTTAATTCATAAAAGAACGGATCATCGGGCCGGATTTCCAGCGCGCCGTCGATCGCTGTCCTTGCGCGCGCCAGATCGCGGTTCTGATGGTGGGCGGCAGCTTCGCGCATCAGGCGTATGTCCTGCGCGCTTTCCTCTTTTAACCGGCGTAAGGTCCAGCCCGGCGAACGCAGGAAGGCCGATAGCTTGCCCTTGACCCGCGCGAACCAGTAGTCGGTGTTGGGGTTTGGTGACGCATGATCGCTGAACTCTCCCACAAACGCCTCAGCGGCGCGCAGCCGTTCGCGGCTGGTGGGGTGGGATCGCATATAGGGGTCTTGGTTGGCGGTGTTCAGCAACTCCTGACCTGCAAACTTTTGGTGCAGGGCAACCATCCCGTTGGGTGAAATCCCCGCCGCGCGCAGGTAGCTGGCCGAACTGCGATCGGCCGATGCCTCTTCTGCCCGTGTGTGCCCAAGAAAACTACGCAGGGCAGACGCGGATGTGCCGGCGGCGATTCCCGCGGCGGCCTCGCCACCACCTGCGGCTGCGGCGATCAGGGCCAGCGCAGTGCCCAGCTGGGCTTTCCGCTGTGCGGCGCGCATGTTTTCAACCCGTCTGGCCAGATGGCCGTTGGCGATATGAGCCGCCTCATGCGCGATCACGGCTTGCAGCATCTCAGGGCTTTCAACGGTCAGGATTAGCCCGTAATTTACGTATATCGCTTTGTAATCAATGACAAATGCGTTGAATGTGCTGTCATTGACGACCAGAATTTTTACCCGATTGGTGTTTAGCCCCGCGGCCCGCAGAATGGGAAAGGCCAGTTCGCGCAACCCGTGCTCGATATCGGGGTCGCGGATCAGGCTTTGAGCGCTGGACTGAAACGCGCTGCTCATCCATGTCACTGCAATCAGCAACAGGGCCGGGATTGACGCCAGCCTGGATAAGCGTTCAAAAGCCATGGCTGCAACATGGGAGATGGGCATGAGAAACTCAACCCGATCCGGGGTCGATCCCTTCATCGTGATGGACGTGATGGAGGCCGCACGCCGCGCCGAAGAGGCCGGACGGCACATCATCCATATGGAGGTCGGCCAGCCGGGAACGGGCGCGCCCAAGGGGGCCGTTCAGGCCTTGGCCAAAGAAATGGACCAAGGCCCGCTGGGCTATACCGTGGCTTTGGGTCTGCCCGCGCTGCGGCAACGGATCGCACATCTGTATGGTGAGTGGTATAACGTCGATCTCAACCCCGACCGCGTCGTGGTTACACCGGGGTCGTCCGGCGGGTTTCTGCTGGCTTTCACTGCCTTGTTTGATAGCGGCGACCGCGTGGGTATCGGCGCGCCGGGCTATCCGTCTTACCGGCAGATTCTGAAAGCGTTAGGTCTGGTTCCTGTCGATCTGCCCACTGCACCTGAGAACCGGCTGCAACCCGTATCATCCGATTTCGCAGGGCTCGACCTGCAGGGCCTGATGGTTGCATCGCCCGCGAACCCCACGGGCACGATGTTGGATCACAAAGCGATGGGCGCGCTTATTGACGCCGCGCAGGGGCAGGGCGCTTCGTTCATCAGTGATGAGATTTACCATGGGCTGGAATATGAGGCCAAAGCCGTCACCGCGCTGGAGCTGACTGATGACTGCTATGTGATCAACTCGTTTTCCAAGTATTTCTCGATGACCGGCTGGCGCGTTGGCTGGATGGTGGTTCCCGAAGATCAGGTGAGGGTGGTTGAGCGGATCGCTCAGAACATGTTCATCTGTGCGCCGCACGCCAGCCAAGTGGCTGCGCTGGCGGCAATGGACTGCAACAATGAATTGCAGGCCAATCTGGATGTTTATCGCCGCAACCGCCAATTGATGCTGGACGGGCTGCCCAAGGCCGGTTTCACCAATATCGCGCCGCCAGATGGGGCGTTTTATGTCTATGCCGACGTCTCGGACCTGACCGACGACAGCCGGGCCTTTGCGGCCGAGGTGTTAGAAAAGGCCGGGGTAGCCGTCACGCCGGGGCTGGATTTCGACCCGCTGCGCGGTCATACGACGCTGCGGTTCTCATACGCGCGATCGACGGCGGACATCGAAGAGGGTCTGCAGCGCCTGCACCGCTTTATGGCGGATCGCGGTGCGATCACGGAACAGGCCTGAGCCGTTCACAACGGGCCCCGGATGCGATAGGGTGCCAGACAAACGATCTCGGGAAAACTTGAGGCCATGAGCAGGATCATTTACACCATTGCGCTGTTTTGGGCGCTGTCGACTGCCGCAGTCGCGCATGACTTCAGCGCGCTTGCGCGCGTCTTGCCGGATGACAGTCGCATTGTGGACGAAGGTCGCGCAGGGGTGAGGGTCGATCTGGGCCTCAGCCAGGGCGTCCCTTACCGCGTATTCACATTGCAAGATCCCTATCGCATGGTACTTGATTTTCAAGAGGTTGACTGGACCGGGCTTGACCGCGAAGCGCTTCTGCAAACCGATCGTATCAGCGGTGTTCAGTTCGGCGCGTATGTTCCCGGGTGGTCTCGGATGGTTCTGGAGCTTGGCGCGCCTTTGGCCGTCGACCGCGCCGAAATGAAAATTGATCAAACGGCTGGAGGCGCGCAACTGTCGCTGCTTCTGCAAGGAACCGAATTCGATTCATTCGCCGCTGGCGCAGGCGCACCCCGTCAACAAGGTTGGGATTTGCCCGAACCCGCGGTGACAGCGACCCGGCCGCGCCAGGGCGGGGCAGGCGCGTTGCGGGTCATGCTTGACCCCGGCCATGGCGGTATTGACCCGGGGGCCGAGGCCGACGGATTGGACGAAAAGACCCTGATGCTGACCTTCGCGCGCGAGCTTCGCGAGCGTTTATTGCGGACCGGAGGGTTCGAAGTGGTGATGACGCGGGTTGATGACCAATTCGTCTCGCTCGAACGGCGCATCGCGCTGGCGCATAGGGCCGGTGCCGATGTGTTTATCTCATTGCATGCAGATATCCTGTCTGAAGGGCGGGCGCATGGTGCCGCAGTATATACTTTGTCGGACGAAGCATCTGATGTGGCCAGTGACAAGCTGGCGGAACGTCATGACCGCGGTGACCTGATCTCGGGGATCGATCTGAGCGGTGCGGATGACCAGGTGGCCGATATTCTGCTGGATATCGCGCGGCAGGAAACCAAGCCCCGAACTGATGCGCTGGCCCGTGCGTTGGCAGATGGCATGACACAACAGGGCGGCCCGATGAACCGCAGGCCGATCCGCACAGCGTCCTTCTCGGTTCTCAAGGCAGCGGATATTCCTTCGGTTTTGGTCGAGCTTGGGTTTCTATCCAGTCCCCGGGACCTGCAGAATATCAGGAACCCGGAATGGCGCGGTGGAATGGCGCAGGGCATTGTCGATGGTCTTAAGAAATGGCGGCAGGACGACCTGATCAAAAGATCCTTGATTGGTCAGTGACCCTGCGACGTAAACCGGCTATTATTGGCCATCGTGTTTTGACCCTGCGCCGGGCCATCACTATATAGGCGTCACCGCGAGTAAAAGGCAGTAACGTGATCCGTTTCATTCTTTCGATTTTCGGGGCGATCTTCAGCCTCGTGACATTGGGTATCTTCATGGCCGCGCTGGTCGTCGGCGCGATCTTCTGGATGTATGGGCGCGACCTGCCCAGCCATGAATCGTTGGCGCAGTACAAACCGCCCACGATCAGCCGAATCTATTCGGGCGAAGGCCAGTTAATCGACGAGTTCGCGCAGGAACGTCGCCTGTTCACACCGTCCGAAGAGATTCCCGATCTGGTGAAGCAGGCGTTTATCTCGGCGGAAGACAAGAATTTCTACACCCATCAGGGTTACGATCCGCGCGGTATCATTGCCGCTGGTGTTGAGGCGGTGAAGTCCAAGGGTGAAACCGTTCGCGGTGCATCGACCATTACACAGCAGGTGATGAAGAATTTCCTGCTGTCCGGCGACCGCCGCGCCGAGCGGAAAATCAAGGAAATCATCCTCGCTACTCGGCTTGAGGATACGCTGGACAAGGAACAGATCCTCGAACTTTACATGAACGAGATCTTTCTGGGTCAGAACTCTTATGGTGTGACCGCCGCCGCACAGACCTATTTCAACAAGACCCTGCAAGAGCTGGAGCCGCACGAGGCCGCGACATTGGCCGCGATGCCGAAGGCGCCGTCGGACTATCATCCGGTTCGGCAAAAAGAGCGTCTGCTTGCACGTCGGGACTATGTTTTGCGCGAGATGAACCAGAATGGGTATATCGATCAGGCGAACTATGAGGTCGAAGTCGAAATGCCCCTCCGCTCGGTTCAGAATGGCGATTTCGAAAGCTTCCGCACCGCGCTGCCGCCGCGTGACTATTTCACCGACGAGATACGCCGTCAGCTCAGCGACGATTTCGGCGAGGGTGAGTTCTTTACCGGCGGCTTTGCTGTCCGCGCCTCGGTTGACGAAGAAATGCAACTTGAGGCTGCCAAGGCCCTGCGTACTGCACTGCAAAAATACGACCGCTCGCGCGGGAAATGGCGCGGGACAGGTGAGGTTATTGCGGAAGAAAAACTGACCGATGAAACTCAGTGGCGCGAAGCGTTGGCCATCATAGAGATCCCCCGTGACGTTGTGCTTCCGACGCAGTGGTATCCGGCAGTTGTGATGAACGTCGGTGAACAGCAGCTAACCGTGGGGATCGAGGACGGCCCCGCCGACGGCATCATCCCACGTTCCGATATCAAATGGATGCAGGGTGATTTCGCCGCGAACTTCAAGCGTGGCGACGTCATTCTGGTGATGGCCGGGGAAGAGGGCCAATGGTCTGCACGTCAGGTGCCTGAAGTGCAGGGTGGCTTTGTTGCAATGGACGTGAACTCGGGCCGTGTTCTGGCGATGCAGGGCGGGTTCTCCTATCAGGATTCGGTGTTTAACCGCGCCACACAGGCGCAGCGCCAACCGGGTTCCAGCTTTAAGCCTTTCGTCTACGCGGCTGCGCTGGACAGCGGTTATAGCCCCGCGACCATCGTTGTGGATGCCCCGATTGAGGTGAACACCCCCCAAGGTCTGTGGCGACCCAAGAACTCGTCGAACAAATTCTACGGCCCAACGCCGCTGCGCACTGGGATCGAACAGTCTCGGAACCTGATGACCATTCGTCTGGCGCAAGAGGTGACCATGCCTGTTGTCGCTGGCTACGCGGAACGGTTTGGTGTCTATGACCGTATGGGCGCGTTCCTAGCGAACTCGCTGGGGTCGGAAGAAACCACGCTTTACAAAATGGTCGCTGCCTATGCGATGTTCGCAAATGGCGGTGAGCGGGTGGAGCCCACTCTGGTTGACCGTATTCAGGATCGGTTCGGCAAGACGATCTATCGCCATGATGACCGTCAGTGCTTGGATTGTAACTCGGCCTGGATTGAGCCGGACGAGTCGCCCACCATCGAAACCAATCGCTCTCAGGTCATGGACGCGATCACCGCCTATCAGTTGACGTCGATGATGAAAGGTGTGGTGGATCGCGGGACCGCGTCTAGTGTCGTCAATCTGCCGGTGCCGACTGCGGGTAAAACGGGTACGACGAACGAATCCAAGGATGCGTGGTTCATCGGCTTCACCTCGAACATCGTTGCTGGTTGCTATATCGGTTATGACCGCCCGCGTCCGATGGGGCGGGGGGCCTATGGGGGTACGTTGTGCGGGCCAGTGTTCCAGAGCTTCATGGAGAAAGCCGTCGAGAAATACGGCGGTGGTCCGTTTGATGTGCCCGAAGGCGGCCACTTCATCAAGATCGACCGCTTTAGTGGCGCGCGCCTGCCTGCCGATGCTTCCGGTGACTATGTCGTGGCCGAATATTTCCGCGATGGCGTCGACGGCTTTATCGACCGTGTCTATGACGGTGGCTTTGCGATGGGCTCCGACCTGCCTCTGTTCGAAGAGGCCAGCTCGGGCCGTCAGGTTACCACGTCGACCGGCAACACAATCACTGTTGGCCCCAACGCCAGCCAGGGTGATCTGCAGGGCGGCGGTCTTTACTGATCCGCTGCCTGCAGGAGAAGGTTCAACAGGTCTTCTTCAGGGTCATTTGTGACGGTGCCATCTGCGCGCCAAAAGATCGACAGAGCACATTTTGCGGCAGCCCATTGGGCAAGTCGTCCTTTTTTAACCCGCATGGCGGTCGCGTATAGCGCCAGGCCGGATTCAATCTGTTCAGGTCGGCGAACCCACTCTGGCATGCCTTTGGGGTGGCGTAGGGCATTGGCGAGCTCAAAAGCGGGATCGCCGATGTACCCCTTGGCGTCAAAGACCCGAGGCCCGGCGGGTGTTGCGATCACGTTGTCATGATGCAGATCCCCGTGCAGCGGAACAACCATATCCTGCGTGTCCAGAAGGTGACGGCCAATGTTGATCGCTTGCATCATGTCGCGCCTTAGCCGGGTCGGGCAATCATCTGAGAATTGGCAATCTAAAATTGGCGCGAAGACTTCCTGAAGCGGTTTCAGCCCGGTCGTGTTGATGGTCGGACTTTGGTGCAGTCGATCCGCTGCCGTCGCCAGGCCGCGCACTGCTTCATCCGGGCGACCTGACCGCGCGATATCCCCAAGTGATGGCCCTTCAAGCCATTCCGTCAAAACGGCGTTTGGGGCCTCGGCCAGTATGTGCACAGCACCCCGGCCACGCCACAGATGCATCAGGTGCGGACCAGCTGCTTCATTGCCACGGTTTGGGCGGCGATAGATCTTGAGGGCAGCAAGCGTGTTGTCCAAAGTTCGGACCTTCCACACATGTGCATGCCCGGTATCCGCAACGAGCTGAGGGTCTTCCAAATCCCATCTGGTCAGAAACTCGTTCAGCGCATTTTGCATTCCGTCTCGCCCGTCTTGTGGTGGCCCGCGCCTCTTGCTATCACGCAGGCCTGATTGAGCAAGTTGGGACAAAACCATGCGCGCCGAAACCCAGAACACCGTGGCGGAAATCGAAAAGTCGCTGGAGCTGCTGGCGCAGCGCATGGACTATGAGACCGCTCCTCATCGTCTTGAGGAATTCAACGCGCGGGTCGAAGATCCCAACCTGTGGGACAACCCCGAGAACGCGCAGAAACTGATGCGCGAGCGTCAGATGTTGGTGGATGCCATTGAGACCTACGAATCCATCAAGACCGATCTAAGCGACAATATCGAGCTGATCGAACTTGGTGAGATGGAAGAGGACGAAGAGGTCGTCACCGACGCCGAAGACGCCATCCAGAAATTGGGGGCGAAGGCCGCCAAGAAAGAGCTTGAGGCGCTGCTGGATGGCGAGGCCGACGGCAACGACACTTTCCTTGAAATCAACTCGGGTGCCGGTGGCACCGAAAGCTGTGACTGGGCCTCGATGCTGGCGCGGATGTATGTCCGCTGGGCTGAAAAGAAGGGGTACACTGTCGAGCTGCAGTCCGAGACTGCGGGCGAAGAGGCGGGCATCAAATCCGCCGCCTACAAGATTTCGGGTCACAACGCCTATGGATGGCTGAAATCCGAAAGCGGCGTGCATCGTCTGGTGCGCATTTCGCCATTTGACTCGGCAGCCAAGCGGCACACATCCTTCAGCTCGGTCTGGGTCTATCCGGTGGTCGACGACAATATCGAGATTGAGGTGAATCCGTCCGAAATTCGCATCGACACATATCGGTCTTCGGGCGCGGGTGGTCAGCACGTGAACACCACGGACTCGGCGGTTCGAATTACGCACATTCCGACAGGGATCGTCGTGACCAGTTCTGAGAAGTCGCAACACCAGAACCGCGATATTGCCATGAAGGCCCTGAAATCGCGGCTGTATCAGCAGGAATTGGACCGCCGCAACGCGGACATTAACGCGGCACATGAGGCCAAAGGTGATGCGGGTTGGGGCAACCAGATCCGGTCTTATGTTTTGCAGCCCTATCAGATGGTCAAGGATCTGCGCACCAACCATGAGACGTCTGACACCAAGGGTGTTCTGGATGGCGATCTGGATGGGTTCATGGCTGCCACCCTTGCGATGGATGTGGCAGGAAAGAGCCGCTCCGAGGCACAAGGCGACGGCTGAGACGCCGCCAGGGGGCGCTGCCTCCGTCTCCGCAGGCGGAGACTCCCCCAAGATATTTTTGGCCAGATGAAGCGGATCCGTGCGCTGAGGCGTGTATGGTAAAAGATATATGTAAAACACGGGTTTAAATGGGGTTGCGGCCTCGCTAGGCTGATCGCGACTTGGTAACACTGAATGCGATGGGTCCCGGATGGATTTAAGTCAGACAACCGCAACTGCCTTGTTGGCGGCGCTTTCGGCCCGGCGTCTCTTAGCCGCTGATCTGATGCGTGAAACCTTGGATCGCATTGCTGCGGTCAACCCGCCTCTGAATGCGATTGTTGCGCTGCGCGATGAAGAGGCGCTGATGGCCGAGGCGCGTGCGCTGGATGCGGGACCAGTGACAGGCCCGTTGCATGGGCTGCCGATCGCGGTCAAAGATCTGGTGAATGTCGCCGGAGTGGTGTCGTCGCAGGGATCACCGCTGTATCGCGATCATGTACCCGAACAGGACGATCTGATAGCCGCACGAATGCGGGCGGCCGGCGCAATCCTGATCGGTAAAACAAATACGCCAGAGTTCGGCTTGGGCTCGCACACGTTCAATCCCGTTTATGGCGCCACACGTAACCCATATGATCGTTCTAAAACATGTGGTGGATCATCGGGTGGGGCAGCGGTTGCGCTAGCCACCGGGATGGTGGCGCTGGCGGATGGCTCTGACATGATGGGCAGTCTGCGCAATCCGGCGGCCTGGAACAATGTCTATGGGTTTCGCCCAAGTTGGGGACGTGTGCCGCCCGAACCGGTGGGCGACGTATTCCTTCACGAACTGTCCACGCTTGGTCCGATGGCCCGAACACCTGAAGATCTGGGTGTCCTGTTGGACGTGATATCAGGACCGAACCCGCGTCATCCTGCAACCCCTCACAACCAGCCGGTGTCCCCGGTACAGGCGGCCGATCTGTCCGGTATGCGGATCGGCTGGCTAGGCGACTGGGGCGGAGCGTTCCCGTTTGAGGATGGTATTTTGGACCTGTGCCAGGATGCACTGTCCGTTTTCGTACAGCAGGGGGCGCAAGTTGAAGCTGTTGCGCCTCCTTTTGATGCGGAACGCATATTCGAAAGCTGGTCGACCTTACGATCCTGGAGTGTGGCGGCAAGTCTGGCCCCGCAGTCTGAACAGCGGGCGCAGTTGAAGGACACGGCGCAATGGGAACTTGACCAGGGGCAAGACCTGACGGCGATGCAGGTGCATCAGGCGAGTGTTGTACGATCGGATTGGTTCCGGCGCGCGGCTGAACTGTTCGAAGGATTTGATGCGTTGATCCTGCCGTCTACTCAAGTCTGGCCGTTTGAACTTGAGCTCCCGTATCCCACCGAGATTGCCGGTAAAAGCATGGATACCTATCACCGCTGGATGCAGGTCATGATTCCAGTCAGCTTGATTGGCTTGCCGTGTCTGTCGGTGCCGGTAGGGTTTGGGGCAGGCGGGTTGCCGATGGGCATGCAGGTCTTTGGCCCACGCGGCGCGGATGCGAGTGTATTGTCAATCGGGGCCGCGTATCACGGCGCGACCGGGTGGCCACAAAACCGACCGGCTTGAGGAGAGCGCCGGAAACAGGAGGAGAGACAGAGCATGGAAAAACCCTTTGGGGTTCCGGATATGGGACCTGTGGATACCGGAATGCTGCGCGAGGCGTTGCGCCGTGCCTGGGCTGATTTTCGTCGGGCACCTGTTTTTGGCCTGTTGTTCGGTGGGTTCTATGTGTTGGCTGGCTTGGCCATGGCGTGGGTCACGGTGCAGACGCAGACGTCATTCTGGCTGGTGCTGGCCACCATAGGGTTCCCATTGCTCGGCCCTTTTGCGGCAGTAGGGTTGTATGAGGTGTCACACCGGTTGGAACAGGGTGAGCCTTTGGATTTCAACGAGGTTTTCGGCGTTGTCCTGCAGCAGAGCCGTCGTCAATTGCCATCCATCTGCGCGATTATCGTGGTGATTTTCCTGTTCTGGTTTTTCTTGGGTCATATGATCTTTGCGTTGTTCATGGGGCTGTCGACCATGACCAACGTCTCCAGTTCGCTAGAGGTCTTTATGACGCCCAATGGCCTGACTATGCTGGCCGTCGGCAGCATCGTGGGGGCCATTTTCGCGCTTATTCTATACATGATCACCGTCCTTTCGATCCCGATGTTGCTGGACCGGGAACTGGACTTCGTGACCGCGATGATCGCCAGTTTCAGCTATGTCCGGTCGAACCCGAAGATCATGCTGGGGTGGGGTGTGTTCGTGGCCGTCGTGACGTTTGTGGCCATGATCCCGTGGTTTTTGGGGCTGTTGATCGTCTTGCCTTTGCTGGGGCATGCCAGTTGGCACCTGTACCGCCTGATAACTTTGGCGGGGGGCGAGAAAGACGCCTGAAAGACTTATGCGGCGCTTTGCTTGAACCGTCTGGCAGCGCGTGCTGCAGGCAGGGCAGCCTTGGCCTGAGTGCCCAGGTAGTTCAGCGAGATCCGGCGCATTGTGGTCGCCTGAGCGTTGGTTTTGGACAGGCAAATTGCAATCCCGCGCCACCGCTCGGAATTTTCTTCAGCGCCGCGGGTCACAAGGTAGATGCGACTGTTTTGGGCCGCACGGCTGGACATAAGGATAAAAATCTGGCGCCCGGCGCAAGCTGCAATACCCTGCACCTCACGTCTGGTGGTGTCGGCCGGTATCCCGTCATTTTCGGGCTCATAGCTGCGCACCAGCGTACATTGCGGCAAACGGCGCGTGTGGATCAGCCGGTGCCTGGTCGCAGGAGATCCGTCCAGTCCCGTTTCCGTCGCATAGTAAAAGCCCGCCGGCAAAAGGTTTTCAGTCAGCGTAGAGGGGCCGGACCCCAGGAATTCAGTAAGGGCCGAAGCCGCCGGATGTTCCGGTGGCGTTTCAATTTCCTCCAGAGGCCGCAAAAGGATACGGGCGTCGACCTCGAAAAATCGGCACATGCGATCCAGAACGTCGGGGCGGGGAAAGCTTTCACCTGCCAGATACCTGTTAAATTGGGTCCTGTTGATGCCCAGTTGGCGGCACAGTTCGGACACGGACGAATATTGCCGCGACAATTGTCGCAGATTGGCACCGAACATCCGGCGCAATTCATCAGGACTGCGGATACTCATGGTCATTTCTGTCCCAGGTTCCAGAGTGTCATTCCAAAAAGTGCGACGCACCCGACCTTTTGGCCGTTCGTGCATTCTCAATCGTACTGGTGACCCTAGCTGGCGCATCCCAACACCACGCTACACCTCCGAAGTTAACGTCGGGGCAGGCAAACGCAATAGGCTTTACATCAATTTGTATGATCTTTTTGGGTGGCCATGTTCATAGGCAACATACCGTTGCATTGATTGAATATGTCCTGGTACCGCGCCTCGCCCCGGTACCGAAAAGGGGGGGCGAGGCGAAAAAGTCAGTCGCCGCGCAGCAGGGCGGCCACGCCAGTGCGCGCGATCTCAACAAGGCCCAGCGGGCGCATCAGATCGGCAAAGGCGTCGATTTTGTCAGGGGCACCGGTGATTTCGAATATGAACGAATTCAACGTGCTGTCGACGACGCTGGCGCGAAAGATATCGGCCAGACGCAGCGCCTCGACCCGCTTGTCGCCCGCGCCGACAACCTTGATGATCGCCAGTTCCCGCTCGACCGAGGGGCCTTCGACAGTCAGGTCGTGAACCTCGTGTACCGGAACGATACGGCCCAATTGGGCTTTGATCTGTTCGATCACCTGAGGGGTGCCGGTGGTGACGATGGTAATCCGGCTCAGGTGGCCAGTGTGATCCACCTCGGCGACGGTCAGGCTTTCGATGTTGTAACCCCGACCCGAGAACAACCCGATCACCCGGGCCAGAACACCCGGTTCGTTTTCAACCAGAACCGCAATCGTATGGCGTTCCTGCACGTCCGAAAACGTGGGGCGTAGGTTATAGGCGGAATGGCGCGTTGCACCTTTTTTGATATGTAGGGCAGACATTTATGTCCCTTTCATAATCCTGTGATAGTCGGGTGCCGGTGCACCCGACAAAATCTGTCGAATTGTGTCAGACCAGAACCGAACCTTTGGAATCGATTACGCCCTGTGTTTCTGCTTCGCCCAACAGCATTTCGTTGTGCGCCTTGCCCGACGGGATCATGGGGAAGCAGTTTTCATGCTTTTCGACCAGACAGTCAAAGATCACCGGACCGTCATAGTTGATCATCTCCATGATGGCGTCATCCAGATCGGCCGGATCGGAACACAGGATGCCCTTGGCCCCGAAGGCCTCGGCGAGTTTGACGAAATCGGGCAGGGCCTCGGACCACGAATGCGAGTACCGTTCGCCATGCAGCAGTTCCTGCCACTGACGAACCATGCCAAGGCGTTCATTGTTCAGAATGAACTGTTTCACCGGCAGGCGATACTGTGCCGCGGTGCCCATTTCCTGCATGTTCATCAGCCACGAGGCTTCGCCCGCGACGTTGATGACCAGCGCGTCAGGATGCGCCATCTGCACACCGATGGAGGCCGGGAAGCCATAGCCCATCGTGCCCAGACCGCCCGAGGTCATCCAGCGGTTCGGATCTTCGAACCCCAGATACTGTGCGGCCCACATCTGGTGCTGACCGACCTCGGTGGTGATGTAACGGTCGTGCTTTTTGGTCAGCTCTTCCAGCCGTTCAAGCGCGTATTGCGGTTTGATCGTCTTTTCGCTGTTGGTGTAGGCCAGACAGTTCACTTTGCGCCATTCGGTGATCTGATCCTGCCACTTGGCAACCGACGCCTCATCTGTCTTGCGGCCACGCGCTTTCCAGACCTTCAGGATGTCCTCCAGCACATGTGCAACATCACCAACAATCGGGATATCCACGCGGATCACCTTGTTGATCGAGGACGGGTCGATGTCGATATGCGCCTTTTTCGAGTTGGGCGAGAACGCATCGATCCGCCCAGTGATCCGGTCATCGAACCGCGCGCCGATGTTGATCATCAGGTCGCAGTCATGCATCGCCAGATTGGCCTCATACAGACCATGCATGCCCAGCATGCCCAGCCAGTTTTTGCCCGACGCCGGGTAGGCGCCCAGACCCATCAAGGTTGAGGTGATCGGGAAGCCGGTCGCATCAACCAGTTCACGCAGCAATTGGCTGGCCGCTGTGCCGGAATTGATGACGCCGCCGCCGGTGTAAAAGACGGGTTTCTTGGCGGTCTCAATTGCGGCGACCAGCTCGGTGATCTCTTCCAGATCGCCCTTCACTATCGGTTGGTAGTGCGAGGTCGAGGGCTTTGGGGCGCTATAGTCACCGGTTGCGAACTGAACGTCTTTGGGGATATCGACCAGAACCGGACCAGGGCGGCCCGAGGTGGCGACGTGGAATGCCTCGTGCATCGTGTCGGACAGCGAGTCCGTATCCTTGACCAGCCAGTTATGCTTGGTGCAGGGGCGGGTGATGCCGACGGTGTCCGCTTCCTGGAACGCGTCCGAGCCGATCATGAAGGTGGGAACCTGTCCGGTCAGAACCACAATCGGGATCGAATCCAGCAGCGCATCCGTCAGGCCGGTCACGGCATTTGTCGCGCCGGGGCCAGAGGTCACAAGGGCAACGCCGGGCTTGCCGGTCGAGCGGGCATAGCCTTCGGCTGCGTGAACCGCGCCTTGTTCATGCCGCACCAGAATGTGACGAATATCGTTTTGCAGAAAAATCTCATCATAAATCGGTAGCACAGCACCGCCGGGGTATCCGAATACCGTGTCCACGCCCTGATCCTTGAGGGCCTGAACTACCATCTTTGCGCCGGTCATCTCACGTGTCATCTGCTTTGCTCCGTTCGCGACATGTGTCTTGCGTTTGACAAAAAAAAGCCCCCGAGATTTTCGGAGGCGCATGGGTTCGATTATGGTTTACCGTTACCGGCCCATGCGCGTGGTTCCTACGATTACGACTAGCGTTCTCATCGCCAGAGGCTCCTTCTTTGCGTGCAGGGACATTATGAGCCGGGGCAAGGGGCGTCAACAGGCTTTTGCACCAATTTTCTAACTCTGAGGGCGAATTTTGCGACATTTTATTGCGCAGATTGACGCATGCAGGGAATATTCAGGAAAAATACCCCCTTTGACCTCCAAATTCCTGCCTTGAGGGTAGTCAAAAACGGCATCGCGATGTCCGAAACAAGCATGATGAGCAGTTTTGACTGCGGCACGCTGAGATTGACCGAACAAGGAAGGGAGGCGGAGGATGATCCATGATCTTGTTGATCTGGGGCGGTATCCGATCGATTGCCCGGACTCGCGCGCTTATGAACGACTGATCGGTGATCTGCGCCGCGAGTTGGATCAGGATGGCTGCGCCGTTTTGCCCGGTTTTATCCACCCCGAAGGTTTGGCGCAGCTATTGAAAGAGGCGGATGCCGTGGCCGACCGGGCGCACCGCTCTTTCAACCGCGCCAACGCTTATTTCTCAAAGGACGATCCCCGGTTGGACCTGAATCACCCAATACGCAGATTCTATGACCGGTCGAACGCCTTCGTTCCGGCAGACAACTTTCCCAAATCGGGTCCACTGCGCCGAATCTATGAATTCGAGGGCTTTTTGCCGTTCATACGCGATGGGCTGGATGAGCCGGAGGATTGGTTCTTTCGCTATGACGACCCGCTGGCGGATGTGATCGTCAACGTGGTCGAAGAAGGGCAGGGCTTTCCCTGGCATTTCGATACCAACAACTACACCGTGACACTGGCCATCCAGAATGGCGAGACGGGTGGCGCCTTTGAATACGTGCCGAACCTCCGCAGCACCGAGGACGAGAATTTTTCATCCGTGGCTTCGGTGCAGGACGGAAACCGGGCGCTGGTCAGGACGTTGGAGCTGCAGCCCGGGGACCTGCAGGTTTTCAAGGGCAGGTACGCGCTGCACCGAGTCGCGCCGGTCAAAGGGGCGCGCAGCCGATATGTCGGCATCTTTTCCTTTGTCGAAGCCGAAGGCATGTGTGGTGGGGTTGAACGTACCAGGCAGCTGTATGGGCGGGTTCTGCCGCATCATCACCAGCGTGCTGGGTTGCGCAAGGATCAGTTGTTGGATTGACCGGTCGCGGGTTACAATCGAGAGCAGGGGCTACTGTCGGAGGGGCATATGCCGGAATTGCTACAGCTCACGCCATTTGTTCTGTGTTCGTCACTGCAAAAGCAGATTGATTTCTATTGCGATCGATTGGGATTTACTTGCGGTTTCAGGCAGGACAATTATGCCTTCCTGTCGCGTGGCAAGGTCGCCATTCGCTTGCTTGAATGCCCGCCGCGCGATGATGGGCGTGCCTTGGGGGATGATCAGTCCTTTTACATCGATGTGGCCGGGATTGATGATCTGTATGAAACCCTCAAGGCAGGGTTGGCTGATTTACCAGAGGGGCGCGTGCGTCCGCCGTTCAATCAGCCGTATCAACAACGCGAGTTTCACGTCCTGGATGAGGATGGAACACTGGTGTTTTTTGGTGAAGACATTCGGCCAAGGCCTTGAAATCAAAAGCTCCCGCCCGTCGTCGATGCGCCTTTGGCGCACCTCCTCTGGTTGGGCCGGGCAGCGCGTTCCACGCTGCGGGGTCAGAAGCCGGGGCTTGTACCTTGTAGTACGCCATGTTCAAGCGCGTAGCGGGTCAGGCCAGCGGTGGATGAAATCCCAAGTTTGCGTCGGATGTTCTTGCGGTGCGTTTCAACGGTTCGAACCGAGATATCCAATGCTGCGGCGACTTCCTTGTTGGATTTGCCCTGCGCCAATTCCAGCAGAATTGTCTGTTCGCGCCCGGTCAATGCTTCGCGGGCGCTATCGCCTTTGGGCTGAAGCGATCCACTGGCTCCGGTGCACAAGTACTGCTCACCACGCATCACTGCGTCGATAGCCTGTTTGATCTCGTCCGTCGGCACGTCCTTGAGCACGTATCCGCTGGCGCCGTGGCTAAGCGCGGTCGAGATGTATTCAGGGCTGTCATGCATGGACAGGATCAGGATGCGTGTCCGGGGCAGGCGTTCCAGAATGATCTCGGTCGCGCTGAGCCCGTCCAAACCGGGCATGTTCAGGTCCATCAGGATCACGTCGGGCGCAAGATCGGTCGCCTGATCCACAGCCTCTTGTCCGCTGCCCAAGGTCCCGACCACCTCGATCTCATCATAGCTTTCAAGGATCGACTGAATCCCTTCGGCGACCATGGGGTGGTCGTCAACGATAAGAACCCGGATTGTCTGATCGCTCATGTACCAGCCTTTCGGTTAGGCGTTGCGTCCTCTTGCGGCGGCAGCATATGGCTCAGAGGCAGGCTGACCTCGATCACTGTGCCGCTGCGTGGGGCGCGTGATGACAGAATGCGCAGCGATCCGTCAAGCTGTTCGATGCGTTCCTGCATGTTGCGCAGGCCGATACCGGGGTTGGCGGGGTCAGGTGTGGTGCGTAACCCACGGCCATTGTCGGTGATCCGCATTGTCGCGCCTTTCTTGTGGCCGCGCAGGTCAATTGTAACACGTGTCGCCCCGGAATGACGCTCGATATTGGTCAGCGCCTCTTGGGCGATGCGATACAGAGCGATCTTGCTGTCCTGGTCCAGCCGGTTGCGGAACACCACAGTCGAGAATTCGGTCTCGATCCCGGTGCGTTCGCAGAAATCGTCGGTCAGCGCCTTGAGGGCAGGGCCGAGGCCCAGATCGTCCAGCACGCCGGGCCGCAAGTCGCGGCTGATGCGGCGGACCTCGGTAATGGCAGCGCCCAGATTGTCGATGCCCTTTTCCAGAGGTGCCTGCGCCCCGGTTTCGTCACCGCGAGACAGGCGACGTCGGGCATTGTCCAGCGCGTAGCGGACACCGACAAGAATTTGGCTGATCCCGTCGTGAAGCTCGCGCGCCACGCGGCCGCGCTCTTCTTCCTGGGCATCAAAAACCCGCTGTGTCAGTTCCTTGAGTTTGGCATCTGCCAGGCGGCGCTCGCGGACGTTCAGCAGCATGCCCGAGGTGAAGACGACCAACACAGCAGCAAGAACGATTGCGCCAATATACGAGAATGTCCGCTGCACGCGCTCCTCGACTTCGGCCCGTGCGGTGGCGACTGTCGCGACGATGTCGTCGATGAAAACTCCTGTGCCGACAGCCCACCGCCAATCCTGCAGGCCGACCACATAGGCGATCATCTGTGCCTCTTCCCCGGTCGAGGGTTTCTGCCACATGAAACTGTGCCAGCCTGCACCCTGACGGGCGAGGCTGATGAATTCGTCCACAATTGGGGTGCCATCACTGTCGGTTAGACCCACCCAGTTTTGGTTGATGAATTCGGTCTGGCGCGGGCTGACAAGGTTGTTGCCGTCATAGTCATAGACGAAAAAGAAACCGTCCTTGCCGTAGATCATTGCCGAAAGGATCTGTGTTACAAGGTTTTGTGCAACCTGGTCCTCTGGTGATGCACGTCCATAGATATAGGCAAACCCGTTGCGGGCCTGCGTGACATAGTTCTTGAGCTCTTCTTTTTTGGCCTCGATCAGACGTCGTTCAAGTGCCTGAATTTCGCGTTCGGCAGTTGCACGGGATTCCTGCGCCACAAAGAACGCAATCGCGGCCACTGCGACGACCAGAGGGATCGCCGCCACAAGCGACAATTTCTGGCCGTAGGTCAGTGAAATCAGATTACGGAATCCCCTCATAGGCGAATCGATACGCAAGCAGGCGACAAATTGCAAAATTTTTGGTGAATTGGCGCATATGAGAGGGCCGGCGCGCAGAATTATTTTGCATTTGTCACGGTTTGCACCCGGGAAAACATCAAAAACGCGATCCCCTACGTAGTACTAGGTATTCACATTCACATCGTGGTCATTAGGCTGACGCGCACTGAAAACGACTACGCCCGGCAATTGCTCGGGTTTTGAATATGTAGGGGAGGAACACTCATATGGATCGTCGTTCATTTCTAAAAACATCTGCTCTGGGCGGCTCGGCAGCTGCAGCCACCACGCTGGCGGCACCGGCATATGCGCAGGGTAAGCGCACGCTGACCATGGTAACCTCGTGGGGTCGCGGCCTGGCGGGTGTTTTCGACAGCGCACAGCGTTGCGCCGACAGCATCACTGCGATGTCGGACGGCAACCTGACCGTTGACATCAAGGCTGCCGGTGAACTGGTTGGCGCATTCGAAGTCTTTGACGCGGTATCGTCGGGTCAGGCCGACATGTATCACGCGGCGGACTACTACTTTGTTGGCCAGCACCCGGGCTATGCCTTCTTCACCGCTGTTCCGTTCGGCATGACCGCTCAGGAAATGGTGAACTGGTACTATCAGGACGGCGGCATGGAGCTGCATGACGAGCTGGGCCAGATCTTTGGTCTGAAGTCGTTCCTGGCAGGTAACACCGGCGCGCAGGCGGGTGGCTGGTACTCGAAAGAGATCAACGGTCCAGAAGACTTCCAAGGTCTGAAATTCCGTATGCCCGGTCTGGGTGGCCAAGCTCTGGGTAAACTGGGCGCGTCCGTGCAGAACATTCCGGGTTCGGAAGTGTATCAGGCGCTGTCGTCCGGCGCGATCGACGGTACCGAGTGGATCGGTCCGTGGGCTGACGAAAAAGCCGGTTTCCAGGAAATCACCAAGGTTTACTACACCGCCGGTTTCCACGAGCCGAACGCAGGCCTGTCGCTGGCAACCAACCGCGACGTGTTCGACAGCCTGACACCCGCTCAGCAGAAGATCATCGAGATTGCCGCTGCCGAAGCACACCAGTGGAACCTGGCGCAGTTTCTGGCCAATAACGGTGCCGCTCTGCAGCGCCTGCAATCAGGTGGCGTCAAGGTCATGGAATTCCCGGACAGCGTTTGGGATGCGTTTGGTGCGGCCAGCCAGGAAGTGCTGGATGAAAACATGGGCGACGAGCTGTTCAAGAAGATCCACGACAGCGCCATGGCGTCGTCGGCATCGTCGGCTGGTTGGCTGGACCTGTCATCGGGCGTTTACACAACGCAGCGTAACCGCGTTCGCGGCTAAACGTTTTCCAAACGATCAATTGGTTTCCCCGCTTTCGCGGGGAAACCTTTCTCTGTTGCGTATGCGCGGACCCATCAAACCGCTATAATCAGCAGTGCAACTGATACGACCTGGGGACAACATGCAGGACGAAAACGGTATCTCGTTCTTCGGCGCCCTGTGGAACGGACTTGTGTGGTTCGTTCAAAACATTGCCGAAGCCTTCTATAATTTCGGATACGCCATCACGCATCCGCAACTCTGGCTGAACTGGTCGGACAAAGAAGCCATCATGCGCTTTGTCTATTACGGTGGATCGGTCGAGTTCTTCTTTGTGGTTTTCACCCTCTTTCTGGTTCTGACAGCCATCGGGCTGTACTACCGGAATTTCATGTGGGGCATGGTGCGGGGCCTGGAAGGGTTTGCCAACACCACCGGGCGCTTCTTTGCCTGGGCCGGTTTGTTGATGGTCATTCAGCAAATCGTCATCGTGTTCATGCAGCGCGTGTTTACCCGCCCGGACATGTCCTTTGGTCTGGGTATCCCGTTTCAGATGGATATCAGTTGGTTTGCCGAAGAACTGAAACTCTATAACGCGATGGTCGTCTGCCTGTGCTGTACTTACACATTCGTGCAAGGCGGTCACGTGCGTGTTGACCTTATCTATGCCGGGATCAGCCACCGGGCCAAGCGCGTGGTCGACATGCTAGGCGCGTTGCTGTTCATGATGCCGATGGCGGTGCTGACCTGGATGTATGGCTGGTATTTCATGTGGCGGCACCTGATCGTGCCGAAGCCGTCGGCCAGTGACACGCTGGATCGTTTGGTGATGAAATCCCGCGCGCTGCGCTGGAACATTGAAACCATCGGTTTCAGCCCAAATGGGTTCAACGGATACTTCTTGTTCAAGATACTGCTGGTGGCTTTTGCGGCCATGGTGTTCTTGCACGCGATCGCATTCCTGTACCGCTCGTATCTGGAATACGTGGAAGGGCCGGACAGCGTTGGAAAATATCTCGACAAGGACAGCCTTGGCGAGGGTGAAGAAGCCTACGAAGGCGCACATTAGGGACGGAGACCCAGACTATGTTATTCGGACTTGATGGCGTCGAGATAGGCCTCATTATCGTATTCTTCTGCCTCTTCGGGGGCATCCTTTCCGGGTTCCCGGTGGCCTTTGCCATCGGTGGGGCCGGTATCATCTCATTCGGGATCATCGCCGCGCTGGACAGTGCCGGTCTGCTAATACACCAGGCAATTGATACCAGTTCCCAAGCATACCGAGACCTTGTGAATTCGGGCGTCAAACCGGACACGGTGTCGGTGTTCCGCTTCCCGGATTTACCAAGGATCGCCGAGCCGGTCTTTGTGCAAGGCTGGGAAACCGCGCTGGACCGCAATGTCTCGTTCATCGTGAACCGCATGAACGAACGCGTTCTGGCGGGGCAGTCTATTGAGACCCTGCTGGCCGTTCTGATGTTCGTTCTGATGGGCATCACGCTGGAACGCTCGAAGATCGCGAACGATCTGCTGACTACAATGGCGCGTGTCTTTGGGCCGCTGCCGGGTGGTCTGGCCGTGTCGATCGTGGTCGTGGGTGCATTCCTGGCGGCCTCGACCGGTATTGTTGGCGCGACCGTGGTAACCATGGGCCTGCTGGCGCTGCCGACCATGCTGCGCAACAACTACTCGCCTGAACTGGCGACGGGTGTAATTGCGGCATCGGGCACGTTGGGGCAGATCATTCCGCCGTCCATCGTGATCGTTCTGTTGGGCACCTTGGCAGGAGATCTCTATTCAACCGCGCAGGAAACGCGCGCTCAGGACGCAGGCTGTACCGATGCGCTGACCTATCTGGGCGAACCGGCTGTGGTTTCGGTCGGAACGCTGTTCCAGGCCGCCTTGTTGCCGGGGATCATGTTAGCGTTGCTCTATGCGCTTTATGCCTTTGGCTATGCGTTGTTGAACCCTGAGAAAGCCCCGGCAGTTCCAATGTCCGGCGGAAGTGGTGAGCCGATCACGCGCAGTGAAGGCCTGACTTGGTTGCTTGGAGCACCTGTCGCCCTGATCGTTGGCGCAGTCCTGCTGGGCAGCTCGGGGGTCATTGGCAGCCAGAACATCAACGTCTCGGCGTTTTCAGACATCGGTGCGGGCGCGTCGCTGCGCACCAATGTTTCCGAGCAGTGCAAAGTGTCGATGATTGAGCTGCACGGACAATCCGCCTGGGATCAGGCCGTATCCGAGCAGGAAACGATTGACGCCGCAGGTGGTGTCGCCAACGCCGAACGACTGAGCGAAGAGGCCCTGGTCGAGGCGCGCGAGGCCAAGATCGCCGCTGCGGCGCCGATTGGTACTGGTGTTGCGGTGATTGTGGTTCTGCTGGGTCTGACACTGGTCATGGGCCGCGGCATTGCGCCGTCCAAACCGACGCAGCCGTTGATTTTGGGCGCTATCGGTCTGCTGTTGATGTTACTGGTTGATGTTCTGTTGATTGCACCAACAACGTCTTCGGGATTGACCTTCGTCCTTCTGGCTTTGCCCTTTGCCTTGGCAATGTACGGCTGCAAGGAGGCGGCAGCCCGGTGTGCCACGAATGATTTGATCCGGGTGGTCTTCCCGCCATTGGTTCTGATTATCGCGGTGCTAGGATCAATTCTGGGCGGTGTGACCAACCCAACACCAGCGGCAGCACTTGGGGCGGGCGGAGCGATCATGCTGGCAGCCTATCGAAAGCTGCAGGACCAAGAGCGCTCGGGCAAGGTGATCATCTGGGCCACTTTTGCCGTGATCATCGCGCTGCTGATGGGCGTGAACTTTGATCTGCGCATCAATCAGAGCAATGTGAACTTTGAGACCTGGGTCGCCTTCATAATTGCTTACGGTGCCTATCTGTATGCCCTTTTCGGTCTGCTGTTTGGGTGCTGGGTTCTGTTCACCAGTGGGGTTCTGACGCCGGTGGTGCGCGAAACGGCCAAGGTGACCTCGATGGTGTTCACCATCCTGATCGGATCGCAACTGCTGAACCTGGTGGTGATCTCGTTCGGGGGTGAGCACTATATCCAGCAGTTCCTGCGCAGCTTTGACAACGAGTTCACGGTCTTCCTGATCGTGATGCTGGTGCTGTTCATTCTGGGCTTCGTGCTGGATTTCCTCGAGATCATCTACATCGTGATCCCCATCGTGGGACCGGTGATCTATGGTGGCTCGTTCGATCCGAAATGGGTGACGATCATGGTGGCGGTGAACCTTCAGACGTCGTTCCTGACGCCGCCGTTTGGGTTTGCGCTATTCTACTTACGAGGGGTCGCGCCCAAAGAAGTCACGACAGGCCACATCTATCGTGGGATCATTCCGTTCGTGATCATTCAGGTGGTCGGGATTGCGATCCTGTGGTTCTTCCCGTCGATCGTGACCATTGTTCCGGATCTGATCCCGAATTGATGCGACGTTCATAACCAAATTGAAAAGGGGGCCTTTGGGCCCCCTTTGCTTTGGTGTTTGGGGGAAGGGGCACTGCCAAACCGTCGATTGCACTTTTGTATGGCACCGCCTCGCACTTGCCAGCTTGGGCCAAATACCTTGGCGCTCTCGCACATAGCCGAGCGCCAAAACGATAAACGCAATTTCAAGCTATTGGTGTTCAGGGTATTTGGACGGCACGGACGGCTCTTTTGCTCTCATTGGCGATTGCCGCGGCGAAACACTGCTTTGAGCCCAATCCTGCCAGCATTCGACACATTTCGAATTGCTGGTTTGGGCGTTAGGCAATGCGAAACAGACATAAAGGAGCCGTTTACGTATCAGAGCAAAGAGATCGCGTTGATCACCGTTTCGCGGTTTTGAACAGCGCCCGTTTGCAAATACTCCATTGCTCTGAGCGCAGCTTCATGGGCTTGTAGGGATGACCCGCCGACACAATCCTCCACAACGCGGCAGAAATAGTCTGATTGGTGGCCATCAACGAACGTGTAGTGCACACAGACATCGGTCAGCCCTCCGCATAGTATCAGAGTATCTACCTTCAGGCCGCGCAGCAGAATTTGGAAATCGGTTCCAAAAAACGCAGAATAACGCCGCTTTGGAACCAAATAGTCGCCAGTGCGATATCCCATCTCTTGTTTGGCAACCTCTGTCCGTGGATCACCTTCGAGGCAGTGTATGTCCTCATCGCCATCCAGCTCTCGGCCGAAGTCGATCTGGTCGGAACGATGAACTTCCTGAATGAAGATGACGGGCACATTGTTTTGATGTGCGGCGTCAACCAAATCGCGCGCAGCGATCATTCGTGCCTTATAACCCGGCATATTGTCGATTGAGCGGACTGCACTGTTATCAATGAACGTACTCTTCTGAATGTCGATCACGATCAGGGCGGGTCGACCCTCGATCAGTTTCTTTGCATTTTTGTATTTGGTTGTCATCTTCGACCTCAGTTTTATCAGGTCGTCCTGACTAAGCGCCGTTCCTGGCCGGGTCGTCCCGGCGGGCAGATCAATTTTGCCTAAATGTGCCAGGGCGCTTGGTCAAGGGTATGGGCATATTTGCATTGGGATGAATAGCAGACGTTCACACCCAAACCGGCATTATCGGCTTTGTTCGCGCAGCAGGCATTCATTGAATTCTACCGAATGCCCGCTTCGAGCCCAAAGCGGACGACGAAAAGATGGCCAATCGGTAGCGGGTTGCAATTGCGTCTTCCAAACAGCGACTACTCAATTGCCGTGCGAAATGTTGCGGTAAGCCGTTTGTTCAAACCGTGATGAGGTTCGGCTGAAGAACCGTAGTGCAACTCCGCCAAAGCAGCGATGTCATTGAAAATGACTACAGAGCCGCCTTCTTCATTCGCGTAAACCAATAGTTTTTGGCAAAAGGCATCCAAACCAATTGCCGGAAAGTCCGCCATAGCCACGCCACCGGGTGCAGGTCCGCCGAACAGTAAGAGAACTGCATCCGGCAGTTCCACCCCCAGTTGGGACGCTTCGGTCGCAAAATCGATTTCACCGAACCAGACAGTATCGTCCTGCCCCATCACAGCTGTCCTGAGACGTTCGACTGCCTCTGGTACGCTGAGCTGAGATCGCAGTTCGATGATCCCGTAGTCGGCAAACAACCCGTTGGTCGGTGCTGGTGTTGCATCCAAGTCGTTTAGAACTTCGAGCAGCTTGCTCTGAAACGCACTCAACGAAGACGCGTCCGTGAGCCCATGCCGGACTTTGAGAAACTGGGAGTCTGTGTAAGCGATTTGTGGGCTACCATCCTGATCGAAGGAAAGTACGCGAAAAGGAAGGTCCAGACCTGCTCGTACGTTCTCTTCCAGAATTGGCGTGTTTATCTCAGGATCAGAAAAAATGAGCACGCGAGACGCTGGCATTTCTACGCCTTCGGCTTTGGCCAGTCGCGCGTGATCTATCGATGCGATTGCAGTATCTCCCGCTTTGGCAACGACAGTCTCAACCGCTAAGAAGTTTTCGTCCACCGCAGTCTGGATGGATGACGATTGTGCCAGAGCGGATGTCGACACGGATGAAGTCGCAACCATCGAGAGAACGAAGAAAAACCTCAGCATTTTACCACTTCCTGTTTCATCGTACTTTTTTAAGAGAAACCGCCGCCAGAGCTGCAAAAGCTATCTCGGCCGCAAGATAAAATAGAAGTATCCCGTTCGGAACTCCATCGATAAGAATGCTTAGTATGCGTCCAACGGCCAGTCCCGACATAAACAAAAATAGAACCCACAGCGCGGGGCGTTGTAATTCTGGTTTCGAAGCGGCCGCCAACCAGAACAATGCGTTTGCCAGGTAAAGACCCATAATCGCTCGGAACACGTGGGTTTGGTTCGTCCCTTCCACCGGAAATCCCAGCAAAACTGGGATCGAACTGCCGGGCATCAGACCGTATGATAACGCAATTGGCACGAGGCCGACGGCAGCAAGCAGAAGGACTAATCTAGCACTCATGGAGGACTCCTTCTCGTAGAGGTTTTGCTTTTTTGCATAGTTACCAATCGGTTTTTGGGGCATCCGATGATCCGAGCCGGATGCCCACGCCACTGTCAGAAAAGCGTATTGAATGCCTCGCTTCTTCTATTGAGAGATGCCGCCTTCGGTTGATGTCTGTTCTTCAACATGGTCTTGATTGGCGACCGGCTTCCCGCGCGGAGGGAACTCCTCGAAGGTAGCGAGATGTGCCTGCACTAGTCTTGCGGCTGGGCCGAATGCCCACATTTTCTCACCCATCCAGCGGACGTACATCCCGCTCTCCTCCGCAGCTTTCTCGTAAGGATCGCGGCGAAGGTTGAACAGCAAGGGGGCAACCAACTCTTCTTTCGGACCTGACCAGCCGTGGTTTTGAACGACAAAATGCGCCTTCCAATCGTTGTAACGCACTGCTTGGAGATCCGTACCCTGATAGTAAATCAGCTCGCGGCGGCTACTCTCTTCATCCTCACCGGTCAGGTAAGATAGCTGGTTGTAGCCATCGAGGTGTACTTTGTACCCTTCATAACCCTCTAGGAGCTTTTCTCTTAAGTCTTTGGGGCCTCCCGCCGCGGCGACAAAGGTTGGCATCCAGTCCATTCCGCTGAAGATACCGTTCAAGACTTGTCCTTCAGGAATTTTGCCCGGCCAGCGAATAATCGCAGGAACTCTAAAGCCACCTTCCCAGGTAGTACCCTTTTCCCCATGAAACGGTGTCGTACCACCATCGGGCCACGTCAGTGTTTCCGGGCCGTTATCGGCGGTGAACATCACTATGGTATTATCGGCGACTCCCAGATCCTCAAGGTGGCTGAGAACGTTACCAATGTTGTTGTCCAACTCCTTCATGACCACATCCTGAAGTCCACGTCCACTGCCTAACATAGCTTCGTACTCGGGGCTAAGGTGGGTCCAGACGTGTGCACGGGCAGGAGCCATCCATACAAAAAACGGAGTGTCCGACTCTACTGCACGAGAAATGAAGTCCTTCGTGTAAGATGTCACTTCGTCATCCAAAGTCTTTTGGCGCTCTGGAGGCGCAGGCCCGTCATCAATGATGCGCTGCTTTCCGACTTTTCCAAATCGCGGGTCGACCGTTTCGTCTTCTTCTTCTGTTGCAAAAGAATGAATGATGTTGCGAGGCGCAAATTGCGCATTGAATTCTGGGTCGTCTGGCCAATCCGGATCAGACGTATATTCCATAGCATTCAGGTGATAGAGCCAACCCCAATACTCGTCGAAACCTTTTGTAGTCGGTAAGAACTCGTTGAGATCGCCCAAGTGGTTTTTACCGAACTGGCCCGTCGTGTACCCCAACTTTTTCAAGATCATCGGAAGCGTCGGATCATCTGGATTTAACCCTATCGGATCCCCCGGCAGCCCTACCGTGTGCATACCAGTCCGAATAGGCAACTGTCCGGTCATAAACGCTGATCGACCGGCAGTACAACTTGGCTCCGCATAATAATCTGTGAGACGAGCACCCTCAGACGAGAGGCGATCCAAGTTCGGCGTCTCAATACTTTTGACACCTCCGTGGTAAACGCCGACGCTCGCCCAACCCACGTCATCTGCCATGATGACAAGAATGTTGGGCGGAGTATGCTCGTCGGCCCAAGCTCCAGTGAAAGCAAAGCAGACCGCACCCGCTACTGAGACAAGCTTGTTCATTAAGACCTCCCGATACGCTGTTTCTCACCAATGATAGGAAAAACATCGGCTTGGAGGAACAGTGTAATTTGTTAACCTTTTAGGCTCAGCACCTCAGGGTAAGACATTTCTTCGGCAGCAAAGTCCGCAAACGTGCACTCGTCGCGATTTAGCAAACAACGGGATCGAGCCCAATACAGACCTTCCTACCGTGTCAACCTTGGCGCCTGGCAAAAGAGCCAAAATTGTGAGTTAAGCCAAGCTATCAGTAGTAAACTCCCGGAAAACCCGTAATAAAAATAAGTATCTAGCTGCTTTGGGCGCTTCCTGTTTTCGTAAAAATACGTCAGATCCCCTATCTATGCCGCTGTCTCCAGCGGGCATCCCCCATCCGGAGGTTTTGGTGTATAGCTTTTTTGTACTGTGCGGACAGGGTGTTTCGAAGCTGGTACCGCGGATTTAGCTTGGTCGAGTGTAACTATACTTTCGGATACCCAACCTATTCCGATGAACGCCTAGTGCATCCTGTCATTCTGTAGTTATTTCGCCCCGCACAGTCCCATAATTGTGCTGCCACCTCCGACTACCCATCCCCCTGTCGGAGGGTTGTTTGCCAGCTTCGCAATGCAAGTGTGTGAGTGAGTCCGCATTGCGAAGCTGGCCTTTTTTAGCCTCAACAATAAAAGGCCCCGCACAATGGCGAGGCCGTAACTCGTTACCCCCTCACAAATCACTATTGGATTGGGTTAAGCTCAGTACGGCAAGGACCGCCGCTTGGATTAAAAGTTCCCCGCGTCACCCTAATCTGGGATGATTGGCAACGCGGGGATAGTCTGGTCATGGGACAGCCCAGTCTATTTGTCTGTTCGGGCCTTTACGCCCGCGCAGGAACACAGCTGACGTAAAGATATTCCGCAAAACGGCTTGTGATTTTACGCCAAAATTCACAACACCGTTCAGAGAGTTAGTAAAAACAAAAAAGCTCCGATCATGAGACGAGGTTTTGCGGCTTGAATTGACGATCGTGTCAGAGGCAGCTTTGTCCGCAATGCGGTCATTGGCACTAAGCGCAGCGAATGTCTGCTTTCACCCTTTCCTCGCCCTCACGCTCAACAGGGGACAACAACGGGTTCGTCCTCAGCGCCCCGACCCAACAATGCTCCGCTCCTGAGATGCATCTCAGCTTGCAACCCATGTTGCGCTCGCTCGTCTGGCATCAGCGTGATCTTTTCGATGAGCATCGCCAGATATCCATGCGCTTCCTCGACATACGCCTTGTCAGAGAGCAGATGCTCAATGTTGTTGAGCGCGCGCTCATAGATCGCGCGCGCATCTTCAACCTCAGCCTGGCTGCGCGCGATCTGTGCCTCAAGTGGCGTGATGCGAGTCGTTAAATCGCTGATTTCTTGCTCCAGAGAGTCCGCCTTGGCCTTGAACGTGGCATAGGGCGCGCCTTCAGCGACAGCCGCGAGGATATTGTCACGCCCTGCGGTTGCTCTGTCGCGCGCCGTTTCAAATCGTCTGAGGTCAGCCTCCAGCTGACCGTCTGCCAGTTTGCCGCGTTCGTCCTCCAGAGCCTGCTCAAAGCGTTTTAGCAGGTCGTCTGACCGAAAGGCCGCCCGCAGCGCCCCAAACACACGCGACTCAATGCGCCTGCGCGAGATCGGACGCTTGTTGTTACATGCGGCACGCCTTGCTTCTCTGCAGCGGTAGCTCGTTTTGTTGATGGTGACATACGGTGCTCCGCAGCACCCGCACTTTAACACGCCAGACAGAAGAAAAACGGTGCGCCGTGCCGCACGGGCCGCTTTGGGCGTGTCCGCGGCACGCCGTGCCAACTCGGTCTGCACGGCGTCCCAAAGAACCTGATCTATGATGCGCAATTCAGGGATTTCCTGCTCCACATAGTCTTCCGGTGTGGGCTTGAGTTTCCGCTGACCGGTCTCGGGGTGATACGTGTGCGTAAACTGACAAATGCTGGCGATTCCGATGTAAAGCTGATTGCGCAGAATGCCTTCGCGTCGAGACGGGTTGCCACGGATCGTGGAGCCATCCCAAGAGCCACCATTAGGCGCCGGGATACGGTCTTTGTTGAGGCCTTCTGCAAACGACTGCGCCGAGCGACCGGTTGCAAACTCTTCAAAGATACGGCGCACAATTCGCGCCTGATCGGGATCGATCTCCCGGTTGGTACCGGTTTCTGCCTCACGCTTTCTGTAGCCGAAGGCACGGGTGTGCAAGCGCTGCCGCGTGACCGCGCCCTGCATGCCCCGGCGGGTATGATCCGAGATCTTCTGGCTGAACATCTGCGCGCCAAAGCCCGCAAAGAGCACCTTCATGAAGTCCTGCTCTCCTTCCTGGATCGAGTGCAGCTTGATATCCTGGAACATGAAGAAGTCGTAGGTGCTCAACGCATCTTTTACTTTGCGAGTGAGACGATCGATGGCTTCCACCACAACCACATCAAAAGCCTGAGCCGCCGCTGCCGCCTTCATCGCCTGGAAGCCCGGACGACGCATGTCTTTGCCTGACTTCTCTCGGTCCTCAAAGACATTAACAATCGTCCAGCCCTGACGCGCGCAGAAGCGTTCCGCCATGGCAACTTGATCTTCGATCGAGGTGGCTTTCTGCAAGTCTGAGCTATAGCGAGCATAAACGACGGCGCGGAGAGTCATGGCGTTTCCTTGATGGGGTGGTTCAAATTGGCGGTGGGTTGCGACGCGACGGCTTGCACTTCGGCGCGCGCCATCAGCTTGAGCAGACCGCGCAGGGCAATCTGTGTTTGGTTGTTTGCGCCTTGTGGCGCGTTGGCGGCCTGGGCGGTGAACTGAAGGGGTGAACGGTCCATGTCGGGGTCCCTGTGTTGGTGTCTGCCGTGAGTGGCAGTCGGAACTTGGGACCGATGGAAATTTTGCAAAAAACAGTTTGGATGGCTTGACCCGAAAGCGCCTTTGCGCTTCCGGATCGTTGCAGGTCAGGTCATATCCTGGCCGCGCAGCGTCAGCGCTATTTGCTCGGATCGACGCAGTCGGCCAAGTGTTTGCAGGGTTGTGAGCAACGACTTCAGGGGTTGGATCTTGCTCTCCAGATCCCGCGCCTTCGGCTCCAACTCTTCGATATGGTAGCCGCCGCGCACGTGGTTCTCATCCGAGATGAACTCGGTGCGCCGTCCAGTGTCGACAACTTCGATCAGCGGCAGCAGCACGCACTCCAGCGCATCGAGGTCTCGCGCAGAGAAAATCTTCTCCTGCGCAATCCGCACCGCAAGACGGCGTGCGGCATTGGCACTTTGTATGTCGGTCCAGCAATCCGCCAACTGGTCCAGCGCGTCGTGCGCGCTGGGAGCGAGGCTGAGAGCCTGGAAGATCGCAGATTGGATCGGGTCGTAATCGATGTTGAGCTTAGACATTGATCGTCTCCCATGTGGTTTTATGGAACTTGGACCGTCGCTCTACAGTGACAGGCCGGCGGCTACCGGCCTTACGCCGCTGTCGGCCCAGATAATCGCGCCGGATATCGCGTTCGGCGTGAATGCGGGCCCGCACCTTGTGCATTCGGGCGATTGCAGGACCGGTGAGGCGTCCGAGCACCGGCGTCCCTTTCTTTGAGTGCAGCTCGACCCTGGGTGATCGAGTGACACGAGAATCCGCCGCGAAGCATCGAAGCGCGTTGGAAGGTGAAGTGCGGCTGTAGCGCGGTCTTTCTCGGAGCGCACATCTACGCAGTAGGCGGCCTTGCGGGAACGCGGATTGGATGTGCCGTAGGCGAGAGACGCAAAGCGGCCAACATCGGTCTCTTCCACATCGAGTACCAGCGCCGGACGGACCTTCGGAAGGTTCGGGCCGTCTGTCTCATGGGGGAAGCGGAAAGCAACAACGTCGCCGGTATGTAGCGCATCCTGCCAGGTGGCCGGAAGCGCGGTGTTGGTTGGTGGTGCATCGGTCATTGAAGTCTCCAATTGGAACAATCATCACGTCTTGTTCTGATCCGGGGCTGGTCCCCGGCCTCAGATGCGCGACACAACGTCTGCGCAGCTGAGACCGGGCGTCCTGCACCTGGTGCACACACCGCTTCGCAGCCTCACGGAGGCCAGCGCTGGAAGGGGCTTGGGGAAGGTCGGCGAAGGATCTTCCTCAAGAGCACGGGGTCTCGGGGCGGTATGCGGAATACCCCTTGAGCCTGCCGGGAGGCGCCCATGGAGTGCAGAGGAGCGTGGCAAACGTTCCTTTGCCGCCCACCGCGCAGGGGACCTGCGGTAGCGCGGGGTTCGGGGCAGCGCCCCGACGAACGACAGCCAGAGCGGTTTCCAAGGGAAACTGCGCGGTCTGATTAGTGAGTAACTCTCCCGGCACGGCCAGGCCGCGCCTTGGTCAAGACGGCGCGTCAAACCTGCGATGCACAAGTTTGCGACAGCGGACCCACTTCCCGTCCTCAAGACGAGAGGACGACGTGATGGACGAAGTGATCAAGGAGGCCACCAAGCGACATCCTGTGGTGTTGCGCATGGAAGGTCTGTTTCCAGCGGATCTGGGTGGATATGAGCGGCATCGCACGCGAAAAGGTGGCGATCTCGGTCACGTGGATGAAACTCGATCGAGCCTCAACCGGCGCCTGATCGGCGGCGAAGACTGGGCGCAGCGTGCTCTCAAAGAGATCGAAGAAATACGCGTGGAGAACTTTGCTAAAGAGCTTGAGGGGCTCAAGAAACGGCGGCGCAAGGCGGAGCTGGCCAAACGGATTGTGGAAGGCCCGAAGGATCCTTGGCGAGCAACGCGTCATGGTCCTCTGCGTGAGGTGATCATCACGGCGCACAAGGACTGGTTTGCAGCGTTTGATCACGACAACATCGATGACCTGTTTGGCGAGAGCCGCGAAGAACGCTTTGAGCAGATAGCTGTGGCATGGCTCAGGGACAGCTTTGGTGAGGATGTGATCCACGCCCGCGCTGATCTTGATGAGACCACCTATCATATCCAGGCGGTTGTGTTGCCACGCTCACAAACCAAAGACGGGCGCAGGATGCTGCAGCCATCAGTGCACGCTCTGATCAAGGACTATGAGAAGGCGCAAGACAGCGTTGGAGATTGGTTTGCAGAGCTTGGATTGAAGCGCGGAGAGCGGCGCAAGCAGGCATTGCGAGACGCGGTGCATCAGCATCGCAAAGATCTGACATCAAGCGCCAATGAGAACGAGGGACTCGCGAGCCTTCCGGCGTATGTGGAACACGTCAGCCCGCGCAAATGGCGGGAAGAGAAAGAGCGGCAACTGGCAGAGCGTGAAGCCCACGTAGGCAACCGCGAGAAACAAGCCGCGACCGTGACACAGACCGCAAAGGCCGTCGCGGAGGGCGACCCCAAAACGCTGGCGGAGATGACGCAGCCTGATGGCAAATCCATCGCCGCGCGCTTGTTTGGAAGAGCATTTTTTGCATTGCGCATAAAAGCCCGCGAGGAGGCAAGACAGGAAGCCCAAGCTGAGGTGCAGACGCATTTTGAGGAGATCAAAGCGGCCGATGACGCAATTGTCGCAGCGACGGCCTCCCTTCCGGACCGCGCAAAGAAAGAGATCATCAAGGTGCGTCGGTCATTGGTGGGGCGCATCACGACACTCAAGCGCGCGATCAATAAATGGCACCAACCAGGGCAAAAAAAGGATCCCGAGGTTTAAGGGTGTCAAACTCCCCTCAAACTTTTTTCTCGCTAAAGACCAATGAACATACCTGATGAGTGTCGGTGGCGGCGATAAGCCCCCACCGGCAATAACCGGGAGCAAGTGCTCCCAAAAAATTACGGTAAACAAGAGGGATTTCTCATGAACCTACCGACAAACCTCTCCTCGGCGCAGTTGCGCGCGCTCGGGATCATTGCAGACATCGGCAAAGCGCAAGCCGAGGACACAGCAAAAATCATGGAGGCCTTTGCGGATACGCTGCCTGCATTCCTTGAAGCCGCGACTGAAGACGATGCCTTCGGGCGCAAAGTCTTCGTGCTCTTTGAAGCCGTCGCCAAAATCGGCGCAGCCAAAAAGATACAGCGCCATCCGCTGCGTCCAGCGGGCATCGACCCAGAGGTCGAGACACTGCGGGAGGCGAAGAAGAGCAAGCCGAAGGTGATGGCAACAACAGATCCGGAACCAAAGGGTTAAGCGGCTAACGGCAAGCGCGACGAACAGAAGAAGGGCGCCGATCAAACCGTGCCCTTCTTCGCTGTGTTGTTTTTTGCCGCTTAGGCTAATCAGGGTGCTCGCAGTGGCTAAAGCGGACTTTCACGTCGCCTTCCTCCAAGGTTGGCAATGCGGACAAAACCGCCACTCGCCGCATTGCGGCATTTATGGGCGAGGTAGCTGGTGCAGCCAAGATTGCACTTTGAAAAAGCAAACTGTCGCGGTAGCTTCCTGATTTAGCGTGACCAAATTTCTAATATTCTTCAATGGAGAACAATTCATGCGTAGCCTTATTCTTGCTTTGGTCTTTGCATCCACCGCCGTCGCCGAGCAAGACGAGCCAACGCGCACCCTCATTACCAATGTAAATGTGTTTGATGGCGTGAGTGACAGACTCATTGAAGGCGCCAGCGTGATGATCGAGGACAATCTCATCTCTGCAGTGTCTATCGATCCGATTGACGCCGAGGGTGCCATGGTCATTGACGGCGGTGGGCGCACAATGACACCCGGTTTTATTGACGCCCACGTCCATCTCACTCTGCAGGTCAACTACGCTGAACTGGCCGCACTTGATGAGTACTACTTTGCGTTCACGCAAGCGGACCAGGCGGAGAAAATGCTGCTGCGTGGCTTTACAACGGCGAGAGACGCAGGCGGCAATGTGTACTCACTAATGCGCGCAATCAACGAAGGGCTGGTGAATGGTCCACGGCTCTATGTGTCCGGCGGAACCATCGGGCAGTCAGGGGGACACGGCGACTATCGTCTTCCTAATGATCCTCCTAGATTGATCGCCACGCAAGCGCCGTGGGCCGTCCGCCAGGGACACTCAGCCGTGATTGATGGGCCGGAACAGGCCTTGTCGGCGGCACGGGAGCAGTTGCGCAAAGGGTCGACGCAACTCAAACTGTTTACCGGTGGCGGGGTCGCGTCCCCGACCGACCCGCTTGATGTGGTTGAGATGACGCCAGAAGAAGTCCGCGCTGTCGTTCAGGCCGCAGAGAACTGGAACACTTATGTGATGTCGCATGTCTACAACACGCGCGGCATACGGCTTGCCGTCGAAAACGGGGTTAAGTCGATTGAGCACGCCAACTTCATTGATGAAGAAACTCTCGACATCGTCATCGAAAATGACGCTTGGCTCAGTGTGCAAGCGCTGGTCTTTGTTAATACTCCCGCAGGCATGAGCCCTGAGGTGCAAGACCGTTTCAAACAGGCACTGGCTGGTTTGGACAGCATGTTCAGCCTTGCAAAAGAAAAAGGGTTCAAGAAGCTTGCCTTCGGCACAGACGTGATCGGTGACCCGGCCTTGCTTGCGCGCCAGAACGAAGAGTTCTCACTGCGCACCCGCTGGTTCGAGCCCGCCGAAATTCTACGCCAAGCAACGTCTGGAAATGCAGAATTGTTGGCACTGTCTGGCCCAAGGAACCCCTACCCTGAAAAACTGGGCGTCATCGAAGAGGGCGCATACGCAGATCTCATTCTGATCGACGGCAACCCGCTTGAAGACATCGATGTATTGGTGGACTACGACGAAAACTTCGACCTGATTATGAAGGACGGCGTTATCTATAAGAATACGCTGAACTGATTTCGTTAAGCTAGCAGATGCGTCTTTGCGGCTTCCTGCTTTTGGTTGTTTGGACAAGCAGCCGCTTTTCATCTCGAAGGCAACTTAGTCCGGAACAGGCGTTGGTTGAAGCTTCCTGTGTGTAGTTTTTGGATTGGACGGTCCTGTATGTTGCATTGCAGTACGCAATCTCCGTTTCGACGGCTGCTTCGGGCTCGAACCAGACCTTCGATGCGGCTGACGCAAATGGCCGCCTTGGGTCGATTTTGATGTTCGCGCTCAGGCAATGCCCCAGTGATCACAGTCAGGGATGATAAATTCTCAACCACAACTGAAAGTGCAACTAACGAATGGGCTAAGGGCGCTGCCCCTTCTTGGTATGCGACCAATTCAACCCCGGGATATTTTTTGCCAGATGAAGTGCAGATCAGGTGAACTGGATCAGATCCCAGCGATTGCCGAACGGGTCGCGCCAGACGGCGACGATGCCATAGGGCTCATTGCGTGGGTCTTCCTCGAAATGGACGCCTGCAGTGATCATTGCGTTGTGGTCACGTTGGAAATCATCGGTTTGAAGGAAAAAGCCGACGCGCCCGCCGGTTTGGTTTCCAACGGCAGCGGTCTGGCTTGGGCTATCTGCCTTGGCCAGCAGCAGGGATGCGTCGCCCGAACCCGGCGGGGCAACCCGGACCCAGCGTTTGCCACCGCCGAGATCAATATCCTGCTGCAGGGTGAAACTGAGTGTTTGGGTATAGAAGGCGATCGCGTCATCGTAGTCCGGCACCACGAGGGTGACGGCGAAAAGACTTTGGGGCATGGGATATCAGCCTTTGGTAGGGTGGCGGTCGGGCAGTTGGATGCTGGCAACCTGTTCCGCGATTGGCGCGGTGGACAAAGGGTGGCGGCTGGAATCCGTCAGTTCAGATGGGTTGTTTACGCTGATCCATTCGCCCTGGTAATAGGCCTCAAGCCCTGAGAAGCGCGCTTTGTAACCCATCTTGGGGCTGCCCGGCACCCAGTATCCGAGGTAGACATATGGCAACCCGGCTTCGCGCGCGATGTCGATGTGATCGAGGATCATATACGTGCCCAGCGAGTTTTGCGGTTGCTGGGGGGTGTAGAACGAGTAGACCATGCTGAGGCCGTCATCCAGAACATCCGTCAGGCTGACGCCGATCAGATCTCCGGTACTTGGGTCGCCATATTCTACGACCCGGCTGCGGATCGGAGTTTCTTCGATCATCGCGGCGAATTCGAAAACGTCCATATCGGCCATTCCACCATCCGCGTGGCGGGTATCCAAGTAGCGGCGGAAGAGTTCGTATTGCTCGTCCGTGGCCCAGGGTGAGTTCGCCCTGCGTTGCAGGTACGCGTTGCGTTTTGCCGCGCGTTTCTGACTTTTGCTTGGGCGGAAGGCCGTCACGTCGATCCGGGCCGACAGACAGGCCGCGCAATCGGAGCAGGACGGGCGGTACAACACGTTTTGCGATCGGCGAAACCCTTGTTGGGACAAAGAGTTATTCAGCTGATCCGCACCCTCCCCTTGAAGGGCAGTGAACAATTTACGCTCCATCCTGCCCTCAAGGTAAGGGCAAGGCTGTGGGGCCGTCACATAAAATTGTGGCGCGATTGGCAGCGTGTGTCGCATGAACGTTTCGTGTTTCCTTGGACCGGATGATAACAACCGATCCTAAAACCGCCAAGTGATTCACGTCGTTGAATTTTTTACGCGCGCTGGTTGATCATGACAGTTCCAAGGAACGCATCGGTAAGTCCCTGGCCACGTGCGCTGGTCAGCATCATGATGACTGAGATGATCTGTATGACCGGAAAGGCCATGCTGACAAAATACCCGGCCGTGTGGGCCACCGCTTTGCCCAAATCCATCCGGGATCCAAATGAATCGCGCAGTTCGATCCCCATAAAGCGCATGCCTAGTGTGGCCGAGCCATTGGCGATGGTAATCACGCGGTAGACGAAACTGACGACGGCGTAGATCAAGGCCAGGACGAAGAAGCCCAGACCAAAGGTCAGCAGGATGGCCACCGTACACAACAGCGAGATAAAGGCGATGTCGAAAAGCCAGGCGATAAAACGCTTGGTCGCGACAGACTGGTAAAACTCCGGCTGTCGGTCTGGGTCGGGCAGGTGGGTCATATTTTGATTTCCGGCTGAGAATTTAAGACACCCTGTCCCGAATGTCGGGACAGGGCAAGGTCGGCTTAGGCGCGTTCGCCGTTTTCAGCCTCATCGTTGTTTTCACGGGCGCGTTCGTCCATGAACTGGTCAAACTCGGCCTTGTCTTTGGCGTCGCGCAGGCGGCGCAGGAAGGATTCGAATTCCTGTTGTTCGCGCTCGAGCCGGGCCAGGGTGTCGGACTTGTAGGCGTCAAACGCGCTATTGCCGGACGGCTTCATGGCGCTCATGTGGCTGTGCCAGGATTTGCGACGACTGCAGGATTTGCTGAACATGCGTTTGCTCCAGATCATATAGGCAAGAAGAGCCAGGCCAACGGGCCAGAAAAAGATGAAACCAAGGACCATGGCGGCGATCCAGGCCCCTTTGCCCTTGTCATCCATCCAGGCTTCGGCACGAGAGAGCCACCCCGGATTTTGTGGGACGGCGTGGTCGGACAATGCGGTCATTTGGGTTCTCCGGGTTTGATGTAAATTGCTTTCACATTGTCTAGATGGGGGCTGAAGTGCGGGTTGCAAGGGGGCGATGTAAAAATGATTTACATTTTGTAATTTGCGGTGGTTGACCTTGCTGTGGAACGGGCGCACTTTCCGCCTATGCAACATATTGAAAATACGACACCTCCGACGCTGGATGAAATTCTGAACCTGGAAAAGCAGGTTTGGACCGCCCTGATGGAAGGCAATGCGGCTGCAGGCCGGGCCTTGCTGAGCCCAGATTTTCTTGGGGTTTATCCGACGGGGTTTGCGAACCGGGATGATCACGTGGGACAGTTTGCCGACGCTCCGACGATGGCGCGCTATGAGCTAAGCGACACCCGGTTGCGGGTTTTGACCTCGGATATCGTTCTGCTGTCGTACCGGGCCGAATATCAGCGACCCAAGGCCGAGGGTTGGGAGGCGATGCTAATCTCGTCGCTTTGGGAGCGGCGGCATGACGTCTGGGTCAACAGTTTCAGTCAGGATACGCCCCTGGAGGGGAAATGACTGGACCTCATTCCATTCAGCGCCTGCCACGTGCATTCGACCAGTCGCTTGGCGATGATGCGCGCGCGGCGGTCAGCGGCATTACATCCGAACAGGGCGAGTTGATCGCAGGGGCAGCAGGGTCCAGCCCCTATCTGAAAAACTTGATCGATCACGAAAACGATTGGTTGGCCTCAGCGTTGCAAAACCCCGATGACGCGCTGGCCGACGTTTTGCAGGCTGCGCGAATGCTACCTCCGGATCAGTTGAAACCGGGGCTGCGGCTGGCCAAGCGGCGGATGGCGTTGCTGACCGCTCTGGCTGATTTGGCGGGCGCTTGGCCGTTGGAAAAGGTGACCGCGGCGCTAACCGATTTTGGCGCGTTGGCGGCGGATGTGGCGGCCAAGGCCGAGATCGCCAACCTGATCCGGCGCGGCAAACTTCCGGGCATGGGGCCGGACGATGTCGAAACCGCCGCCGGGATGATTATCCTGGCGATGGGCAAGATGGGCGCACACGAGTTGAATTACAGCTCGGACATCGACCTGATCGTCCTGTTCGATGAGACGCGGTTTGATCCCGATGACTTCTACGAAGCGCGGCAAGGCATGGTGCGGGCGACACGCAATTTCTGCGCCACGCTCAGCGATAAGACGGCGGATGGGTATGTATTCCGCACTGATCTGCGCCTGCGCCCGGATCCGGCTGTGACGCCGGTCTGTATGGCGGCTGAGGCAGCCGAGCGGTACTATGAAAGCCTGGGCCGCACGTGGGAGCGCGCGGCCTATATAAAAGCACGCCCATGCGCTGGCGATATTGCGGCAGGACAACGGTTTCTGGATACGCTGCGCCCCTTTGTCTGGCGGCGTCACCTGGATTTTGCCGCCATTCAGGACGCTCACGACATGCGCCTGCGCATACGTGAAAATAAGGGAACCGGCGGTGCTCTGACCATTCCGGGTCATGACATGAAACTGGGGCAGGGCGGTATTCGAGAGATCGAATTCTTTACCCAGACCCGCCAGTTGATTGCTGGGGGTCGAGACCCTGACTTGCGCGTGCGCGGTACGGTGCCCGGATTGGCGGCGCTTGCCGAAAAGGATTGGGTCCCGCAGGACGTGGCCGACAAGCTGACCGATCACTACCGTGCCCATCGTGAGGTCGAACACCGTATCCAGATGATCCATGACGCTCAGACCCACAAGGTGCCGCAATCGCCGGACGGGATAGAACGCGTCGCTTGCCTGATGGGGATCGACGTCGACGAACTGACCCGTGACCTGACCCACAGGCTGACCGAAGTGCACGACCTGACCGAAGGCTTTTTTGCGCCCGGTTCCTCGACGCGCGCGCCAGTTGGCGAGGTGGATTTTGACCAGAACGTTCTGGCCCGCTGGACGACATATCCCGCACTGCGATCGCAACGCGGCGCGCGGATTTTCGAACGTCTCAAGCCCGAGCTGCTATCGCGTTTGGCAAAAACGGCGCAACCGGACGAGGCGCTGCGGGCGCTGGATGGTTTTCTGTCAGGCTTGCCCGCCGGCGTTCAGCTGTTTTCACTGTTTGAGGCCAACCCCCAACTGATCGACCTGCTGATTGATATTGTCGGGACATCCCACGCGCTTGCGGCGCATCTGTCGCGCAATGCATCGGTGTTTGATGCGGTGATCGGCGGGAGTTTCTTTAGCGACTGGCCGGGACAGGCCACGCTGCAGGCGGATCTGGATCAGGCCCTTTCAGAGGAAACAGATTACGAAAGCCAGTTGGATCTGGCCCGCCGCTGGTGCAAAGAATGGCACTTCCGCGTTGGCGTTCATCACCTGCGCGGGCTGATCGATGGTGAACAGGCGGGGCAGCAATACGCTCAGCTTGCCAGCGCTGTGATCGCTGCGATCCTGCCGCGTGTGTCCGAACAGTTTGCCCGTAAACACGGTCCGGCCCCGGGGCGCGGTGCAACCGTGCTGGGCATGGGATCCCTTGGGGCGGGGCGGATCAACTCGCAATCCGATCTGGATATGATCGTGATCTACGACCCTCTGGATCAGGATATGTCCGACGGCCCGCGCCCATTGGCCACCCGCACCTATTATGCCCGGTTCACGCAGGCACTGATCACGGCCCTTTCAGCCCCGATGTCGCAGGGGCGGCTGTATGAGGTCGATATGCGCCTGCGTCCGTCAGGCAATCAGGGGCCGGTGGCGACAAGTTGGGCCAGCTTTACCAACTATCAGCAGAACGAGGCCTGGGTCTGGGAACACCTCGCCCTGACACGGGCCCACGTGATCGCCGGAGACGAAGGTCTGGCCGAAGACATCGAGGCGTTCCGCACAGGCTTGCTGTCGCAACCGCGTGACCAGCAGAAGGCCCTGCGCGAAGTGGCCGAGATGCGCGCCCGCTTGGCCGCAGCCAAATCACCTGCGGGGATCTGGGACGCCAAGAACGGCCCCGGCCGGATGATGGATATCGAACTGATGGCTGAAACCGGGGCGCTGTTGTCAGGCGTGGTGCAGCGCGATGTGCATTCCGGTTTGGACGGAGCCGTCGCTGCTGGTTTGCTGGATGTCGCTCAGGCGCAAACGCTAAAGGACTGCTACGACCTATGCTGGTCCGTACAATGCGCGGCGCGCTTGTTGTCCGGCAAGGTCATCGAAGCTGACAAGGTCGGCGAGGGCGGATCTGCCTTCCTGTGCCGCGCGACTGGATTTGAACAGGTTGAACAGCTGCAAAGCGCGCTGCAAGACAACTACAGCACGGCCGCCGGGATCATTGGCGGCGTGATCAGGGACGAAGATGATGGCGCAGAGTAAAGATCCAAATGATCACAAAGGGTTGATCCGCGAAGCGTACCGGATCGAAGGCATCACGTTGCCTGAATGCCGCAGCATCTTTCTGGACTGGGCGCTGAGCCTGCCGGCTGAACGGGACCAATCCCAGGCGCTGATCGATCTGCATGCCGCCTATTCCCTACAGGACGCGGATCACCCGATGACGCAGGTGTTGGCCGAGGGGTTGCAATCTGCCAAAACCCCCAAGCGGCGGGGCGGTTGGCGATCGCGCGACCGCTAGGGCTTTTCCCTCGGGGTATTCGCGACTATGAGGGCGTCATGACCCAAACTGCCGATCACCCCCGTATCCGCCTGAAACCCAAAGCCAACGCACGTGGCCTGCGCCACGGTTTTCCTTGGGTGTATGCCAATGACATCGTGACGGACCGTCGGACACGCAAGATCCCGGCAGGGGCACTGGCGGTGCTTGAGGATGACAAACGCGCGCCCATTGCACTGGTTGCGGTGAATCCTGACTCCAAAATCATGTGCCGCGTTCTGGACCGCGATCTGGACGTGCAACTGGACGCCGCGTGGTTCGAAACCCGCCTGCGCCGCGCGCTTGAGATGCGCGAACGCCTGTTCGACGCACCCTGTTATCGCCTGATCCATGCCGAAGCGGACGGCTTTCCCGGCGTCATCATCGACCGGTTTGGCGATGCCTGTGTGATCCAACCCAATGCCGCGTGGGCCGAGGCGCATCTGGAAACTCTGACCGAGGCTCTGGTCACTGTCACCGGCGTGACTACCGTGCTCAAAAACGCCTCGGGCCGGACCCGAGGACTGGAAGGCCTGGATGATGTGAACCTCACCCTGCGTGGCACAGCCCCCGATGCGCCGCTGCCGGTGCCGATGAACGGCGCCACGTATATGGCCGACCTGACAGGCGGCCAAAAAACCGGGCTGTTCTACGACCAAAGGCCCAACCATGCCTTCGCGGCGCGGCTGGTCCAACCCGGCGCGCAGGTATTGGACGTCTTCAGCCACGTGGGTGGCTTCGGACTGGCCATGCTGGCTGGTGGTGCAGGGCAAGCGCTGTCTGTGGATGGATCTGCAACCGCGCTGGATCTCGCGACCAAAGGGGCCGAGGCCTCTGGTTTTGCTGACACGTTCCAAACCCGCCAAGGCGACGCCTTCGAGGTCCTGACCCAATTGGGCGAAGAGGGCGCGCAGTTCGACGTCGTCATCTGCGATCCGCCCGCCTTTGCGCCTTCGAGACAAGCGCTGGACGCGGGCCTGCGCGCCTATGAACGTGTGGCCCGCTTGGCGGCAGCTCTGGTCAAACCCGGCGGCTATCTGGGCCTGTGCTCGTGCTCGCACGCGGCTGATCTGGGCCGGTTCCGCGACGCGTCCTCTCGTGGGATTGGTCGGGCAGGGCGACAGGCGCAACTGATCCATACAGGCTTTGCCGGACCCGACCATCCACAACTGCCGCAACTGGCTGAAAGCGGCTATCTCAAAGCCGTGTTCTACCGGCTGTGAAAGCAGTTCTGGATACCTGCGTCATCTACCCTACGGTGATGCGAGAGATGCTGCTCGGCGCTGCCAAACTAGGCCATTTTACCCCCGTGTGGTCGACGCGCATCCTCGAGGAATGGGCGCGTGCGGCCCGTAAGCTGGGCCCAACAGGCGAGGCTCAGGCACGCGCCGAAATCGCACTAGCGCAGACCAATTGGCCGAAAGCCGAGTTTCCTGCGGCAACCAATGTCGAACAGCGGCTCTGGCTGCCGGACAGCGCAGATATCCACGTTCTGGCAACGGCCGTTGCATCCTCGGCGGACGTGATCGTCACTGTCAACGCCAAGGACTTTCCCCGAAACATCCTGTCCGAGGAAGGGCTGGACCGCCGTGATCCGGACAATCTGTTGCACGGCTTCTGGCAATCCGATCCCGACGGCATAAGCGGCACAGCCAGCCGTGTCCTGGCCGAGGCCAACCGCCTGTCGGGCGACCAATGGACCTTGCGCCCGCTGATGAAAAAAGCCCGTCTCCCACGCCTGGGCAAAGCGCTCTCTACGTAATCGGGATCCAGCTTCATTTGGCTAATACTATCCCGGAGAGCGCGATAGGCTGGCCTCCCGCTGCTAGATCAGCCACGGTTCCAACGCTGCTCTAATGCCTCCAGGGCAGCGATCCGTTCGTCTGTTTTTGGATGGCTCATCAACCAGGCGGGTACAACGCCAGAACGCTGCTGCGTCAGGTCTTCCAGCTTGTGAAACAGCGACTTCTGCGGCCCGATTCCGATCCCGGCTTTGGTTAGCAAAGCGGCGGCATACTCATCAGCTTCATACTCATCACTGCGCGACAGGCGCGACGCCAGCAGGTGTGTTAGCATATTGGCAATCCACGCGCCGATAAACGGGATAAAGCGGTTCAGCAGCATCATCAAAGCGGCCCGCAGCGCATTCTGCCCGGAAAAGTCGATCATCCGACGGCGCGCATGCCCCAGCGCCACGTGACCGAGCTCATGCGCGATGACGCTTGCCATTTCTTCGGCGGAAACCTCACCGCTGCGAAATTTGCGATAGAATCCACGCGTGATGAAAATCCGACCGTCAGGTGCCGCCAGACCGTTCACGGGGTCAATCTCGTAGATGTAGACCGGCACCCGGTCGATCTCTAACGCTGCAGCCAGCCGGTCGGTCATGCGTTTCAGGGCAGGGTCGGCCAGCTCAGTCGATTTTGCATCCAGGTCCCTATGGGTGCGCCAGACAGAAATCCGGTACATCACAAGGGCATAGGCAATGGCCAGCAGGATCGGGGTCAGACGAAGCATATTACAAATATGGTTCCGGGCAGGGGATTAGGCAACCGCGCTTGAGCTTTTGTGCCATAAAGGTGAATACGTCCAATTCTCGCCCATTTTCCCGCATAGCACGAATTCGATGCAAGGTTTTCTACAAGGTAGATTTTGTTATGAAGAGTTTCTGTTTGCGGGCGCACAAATTTTGCCTGAAATCATTGGGGATGTACGGCATTCTTCTGTCTTTGGCGTCGGCCGGAGCACTGGTTGTTGGCTTATCTAAGGGGTTCCACATAGGACCGTTGGTTTTGTCCACGTCAATTGCGTTAGGTATCAGTATGGCAATGGCAATTTCGAAACTGACGCCAAACTGGCTGGCTGACCCGGCTGGAACGATCAAAGCCTTCGCCATATTTGTGGGCTCGGCGCCGGTCACTCTTCTTTTCGGGATCGTCAGCATTACTGTAGTTATGCCCATGGAATTGGACACTTCACTGGGTAAGTCTCTGTCTATTCTGATCGCGCTTCCTGCTTTGGCCTTGGGGACTGTTTTGGGCTGGACCGCCCTGTTTTATGGAATTCTGCCAGACAAAAGCCAGCCCAGTCCTTCACCGCAGCCCAGCGCCGCACCTCAGTCGCCACCGACTACAAGCGCCGAATTGCGAAGCCTACGTCAGTCCCGCATGAGTCGATGAGTATCAAAGAAACGCGCCCATTCACCTCGGCTTAGTCGTCGTCTCGGCGGGCTTGCACGGCGCATTTTTACAATCAACATATCGTCACAGTGTGAAACACAGCGGTTGCCAGACTTGTCGTAGGGCAGACCGCGTCATAACTTTGATATTATGTGGTCATTTGCCGATATCCGACCAGCCTATAGCCGGGCTGAACGAGTCAGTGATGGCATTGTTCATGTCCTTGGCGTTGCGGCGGCAATTGTTGCTGTTCCGGCGCTGATCGCGTTGACTGCCCTATACCGGACCGAGCCTGCCGCGGTTCTTGGGGTCTCGGTCTACGGCTTCACGCTCATCCTGATGCTGTCGTTTTCGGCTTTGTACAACATGGTGCAATCTGACAGATGGGGCGAGCTGCTGCGCCGCCTCGATCACTCTGGGATTTATGTCAAGATTGCAGGTACTTACACACCATTCATCTTACTTTCCGGTGCCCCAATGACTGGGCTCATGATCGGTCTTTGGTCATCTGCGACCCTTGGATCAATCCTGAAAATGATCGACCCGCACCGGTTCCGTTGGTTCGGTTTGGCGCTGTATGTGTTGATGGGATGGGCGTCCGTTTGGGCAGGTCAATCACTACTCGCAGACTTGTCGCAACCAGTTGTGGCGCTGATGATCACCGGAGGCATCGTCTATACCGCGGGCATCGCCTTTTATCTTCTGGATTGGTTGCCGTTCCACAACACGATCTGGCATGTCTTCGTTCTGACAGGCAGCGTGTTGTTTTTCCTTGCGGTTTCGTTCCGCATTGCCTGGGCGCCGGTCCTGCAGATCTAACGGTCAGCGGGTTAGTTCCCGCATCCCCTGTTCCAAACCGGCCAGCGTCATCGGCACCATGCGGTCCTCGAAAACCTCGCGGATCATGCCGATGGAATGGGTGTATTCCCAGTACTTTTCCGGCACCGGATTGATCCACAGATTTGATGTCCACTGCTCGCGCGCGCGCTGCAGCCAGACCTGACCGGCTTCTTTGTTCCAATGTTCGTTCGCGCCGCCGGGATAGGCAATCTCATAAGGGCTCATCGAGGCGTCGCCGACGAAGATGCACTTGTAGTCTGAACCATAGGTGCGCAGTACTTCGTGGGTCGGAGTCTGCTGATCCCATCGGCGGTGATTGTCACGCCAGACGCCTTCATACAGGCAGTTGTGAAAGTAGTAATATTCCAGATGCTTGAACTCGGTTCTTGCAGCGGAAAACAGCTCTTCGACAACTTTGATATGTGGATCCATCGAGCCGCCCACATCCAGAAACAACAACACTTTGACTGCATTGTGACGCTCGGGGCGGGTTTTGACGTCCAGATAGCCATGTTCGGCGGTGGCGCGGATGGTTCCGTCCAGATCCAGTTCCTCGGCCGCACCTTCGCGGGCCCAACGACGCAGGCGTTTCAGCGCGACCTTGATATTGCGGGTGCCCAGTTCAACCGTGTCGTCCAGGTTCTTGAATTCGCGCTTGTCCCACACTTTTACGGCGCGCTGATGACGGCTTTCCTTCTGGCCGACCCGCACACCTTCGGGGTTATAGCCATAAGCCCCGAACGGCGACGTCCCAGCGGTGCCGATCCACTTGTTGCCACCCTGGTGGCGGCCTTCCTGATCCTTGAGACGCTCGCGCAACGTCTCCATCAGTTTCTCAAAGCCGCCCATGGCCTCGATCTCGGCTTTTTCTTCGTCTGACAGGTGTTTCTCGGCCATCTTGGCCAGCCATTCGGCAGGGATATCGACAGCTTCGAGCACCTGATCAAAGCTGATCTCTTCCAGACCTTTGAAGCTGGCGGCAAAAGCTTGATCGAACTTGTCGATATTGCGCTCGTCCTTCACCATCGACACGCGGGCGAGATAATAGAACGCCTCGACATCATAGGTCGCCAGACCCTTTTTCATGCCTTCCAGAAAAGTCAGATACTCGCGCAGTGATACGGGAATGCCAGCTTTGCGGAGGTTTTCGAAAAAGGGCAGAAACATGCGTTAACCCACCAAACGAACCAGGATCAGGGAAAGCACCAGACCTACAATGGCAAATGCGATGCCGTAACCGGCCGCATATTGGGCAATATCCGCGCCGCTGCCATTGCGTTTGCGAGCCTTCATCGCGCCAAGGATCGCCCCCAATAACGCCATTCCCAAAACTACGACCATGCGTTACCCGCCTCTGTTGTTGGTGGACGGACCTTCGGCAACTTCCTGCATCAGCGACCGGACCACGACTTCCGAGCCAAAGCCGTATCGCGCCCATGCAAGACTGTCCAGTCTGACGGTACGTGCCTGTTTCGGGCGTCCGGCCTGATTGAGCGCTTCGGATTTCAACAGTAACAGAGTGGCCAATTGAGAGGCGTTTTCGGCCCGCGACATGACAGCAATTGCCTTGTCCAGTTCGGGCAGGATCTCTGGTCCTTTTCCTTGCGAAAGCGCGAAGGCCGCGGTTTGCGTTGTCACATAAGCCTGATGAATTTCAGTTCCCGGAGCAGAGCGCAGAAATTGCATGGCAGTTTCGTAGTGTCGGATCGCTTCTTGCGGATTGTCGAATTGCGCCATGCGGCCAAGAATATAATGCGGATATGCCCGTCGATGGTCGGTCCAGCCCTGTTCCTGCCCGATCTGAACCGCTCTTTCTGCAGCTTTCACCCGGTTGCGTGTGCTTGGCCTTGATCCAAGCGACTTTTGGACGGCATTGATCCACTCGCGCGGGGTGTCCGAAACAGGTTGCGCGGGCAAGGTGTCGCCGCGCGGGTTCAGCCGGCTAAGGATGCCGGGCAGGACGGCCTGGACTTGCTCACGCGTCATGCCGCTGCGCAATTGGGGCGAATAAGCCGTGCGCAGGATCAGCATGTCAAAACCGGTCAGAATGGTGTGGATATTGTCGTCGTTGAACACCGAATCCGGCAGGTGGTACAGATCATTCAGCGGCCCCAGTGCCTGCGCCAGTTCCTCGTGCAGGCAGTCGCGCTTTTCCTGCGGGCTCACGTCATAGGGAATGAAAATGCCCAGCCGTTCGCGGCTGCGCAGCGCGGTCCAGCTGCTTTTCCGTTTGCGCCGGTCCTGTCGATATTCCTCAAAGCTGGATGCGTTGGGAACCACGAAACAGGCGGCTTGCGGCAGGATTCGCTGGATCTGCTCCTGGCTGACGGCCTCGATTGTTATGTTGGCCTGGCCACCCGTTATCTGGCGAATGTCGATCCCGGCCTCGCGTTGCAGACGCGTCAACAACCGGGTCAGATCGCGCTGCATTGACGGTGTGGGTGATCCCGTAAGCCGAACGGTGACGGGGCCCTCGAACCGGGTGAAGACGGGCAGGGTGGCGCCGCCTTCGAGCGCGAAGTGCAAAGAAAGAAAATCGGCTGCAATATTAGCGTTCGACCGGGCGGGTGGTCTGGGTCGGGTTGACGTGAACGCTTTGGCGGGCGGCAGGTTTGCCTCGATGGCCTTAACGCGTGTTGGCGGTTCAGGGGGGGCAACCGCGGTGCATCCGGCGACGGCAAAGCCAAACAGGACCGCAGCGACCCTGATCATGGGCGTTGATACCGGATAAAGGGCGTTTGCTTGCCGATCCTATCATAGAGCTTGCGCGCCGTGTGATTGAACTCCTGCGTCAGCCAATAGACAGAAGGAGCGCCTTTCCGGTCGGCCTCGTCATAAACTGCCTGTATCAAGGCGCCGCCAACGCCGGTTCCGCGCGCCTCGGGCCGGGCGAACAGGTCTTGCAGGTAGCAAACGCTTTCTTCTTTCCACGCATGGCGGTGAAACAGGTAATGGGTCAGACCGACAAGCTGACCATTCGCTTCGGCCACGAAGCAGGAAAAATCGTTGGGATCATTGCCCAGCAACCGTGCGAAGGTGCTGTCATATGTTTGATCCGGCACGGTCGTTTCATAAAACGCCAGATAGTCGCGCCACATCTCGGCCCATTCGGCGCGATCTTCGGGCAGCAGCGCCCGGATATTGAGGGTGTCAGACAAGCAATGGCTCCTATGTCGTCAGGCCGAACTGCCCGACGACGCCGGACGGTCTTTTAGCCAATGCTGACACCGCCCCCCCCGCAAGGCAAGCGGGGATCACCAAGTGTTCAAATTTCTCAGCGTTTGCTGCGCGCCATGAAGGCGAGACGTTCAAACAAGTGAACGTCCTGTTCGTTTTTCAGCAGCGCGCCGTGCAACTTGGGCAACGCATTGGCCCCGTCGCGCTTGAGGTCTTCGGCGGTCAGGTCTTCGGCCAGCAACAGCTTGAGCCAGTCCAACACTTCCGAGGTCGATGGTTTCTTTTTCAGCCCCTGCGTTTCACGGATTTCGTAAAACTGGGTCAGCGCTGTGGTCAGCAATGCATCCTTGATACCCGGGTGGTGCACGTCGACGATACGGCGCATGGTCGCCTCATCCGGGAAGCGAATGTAGTGGAAGAAACAGCGCCGCAGGAACGCGTCGGGCAGTTCCTTTTCGTTGTTCGAGGTGATGATCACGATGGGGCGGTTTTTGGCTTTGATGGTGTCCCCGGTTTCATAGACGTGGAACTCCATCTTATCGAGTTCTTGCAACAGATCATTGGGAAATTCGATATCGGCCTTGTCGATCTCATCGATCAGCAGCACGACCTTTTCATCGGTCTCAAAGGCCTGCCACAGTTTACCCTTGCGAATATAGTTCGACACGTCATGTACACGCTCGTCACCCAATTGGCTGTCGCGCAGGCGGCTGACCGCGTCATATTCGTACAGGCCTTGCTGCGCGCGCGTGGTGGATTTCACGTTCCACTCAATCATCTTCAGCCCCAGCGCGCCTGCTACCTGTCTGGCCAGTTCGGTCTTGCCGGTTCCGGGTTCACCCTTGACCAGCAGGGGACGTTCCAGCGTAACGGCAGCATTCACTGCAATTGTCAGGTCATCGGTGGCAACATATTCGGCTGTACCTTGGAAACGTGCGGTCATGGGCCCCTCATTCAATATCGCGCGGCATGTGTCTTTGGGGTTATAGCGGGGTGAAAAATTTGACAAGACAGGTCGCAACGTCGCGCAGCGCGAAATTGACGTGCGACTCCAATGCCTTTGGTTGATTCGGATGCTAACATCGGGCACGACAATTTTGGGAACGCCCCAAAAATGCCTGTCAATTTTCACAGAAAAACAAGGATTTGTTGTTTAAAGTCTCATATTTAGACGACCTGAAACAGCACGCAGCCGGGCTAAGTTTCCATAGTGACATTCCCCCCGCTGTCGGATAAACGCTCCGCAGAAGGGGATTGCCGCATGTCAGGTGAAGCAAAGGTGACCGGCGTTGCAGGCCACACCGAGGGAGCAAAAATGAAGCAGGAAGTATTTCTGCCAGAGGATTATCGTCCAGCCGAAGACGAACCATTCATGAACGACAAGCAGTTAGAGTATTTTCGTCGTAAGCTGCTGGATTGGAAAACTGAACTTTTGGCAGGCAGCCGCGATACGATCGAAGGGCTGCAGGACAACACTCGCAACATTCCGGACGTCGCAGACCGCGCAAGCGAGGAAACTGATCGTGCGCTGGAACTGCGGACACGTGATCGCCAGCGCAAGCTGGTGGCCAAGATTGACTCGGCCCTGCGCCGGATCGACGAAGGCGAATACGGATATTGCGAGAAGACGGGCGACCCGATTTCGCTGAAGCGTCTGGATGCGCGCCCGATTGCGACCATGACGCTTGAGGCACAGGAACGCCACGAGCGCCGCGAAAAGGTCCACCGCGACGATTGATCGCTGGAAAAATCAGAATTCTCAAACGCCGGGGTCTTTTGCTCCGGCGTTTTTGCTTTAAGCCAGTGATATGAATATCAACGGTCTGAAATTTGGCATCATCGGCGGTGGTATCGGTGGGATCGCCGCCGCTCTGGCGTTGCGGCAACGCGGCGCTCAGGTCGTGGTTTTTGAGCAGGCAGCTGAATTGACCGAGGTCGGCGCCGGTTTGCAGATCAGCGCCAACGGAATGGTTGTACTGCGTGCCCTGAACGTTGTGGGTGAAACACCCGAGGCGGGCCAGCGGTCCTACGGAACGGTGTTGCGCGACTACCGGGCAGGTCGGTCTGTTAGCGAGATACCGGCCCCAGTCGCTGGGCCTACCTATTACTACCATCGTGCTGACCTGGTGGAATTGCTGCACAAGGCAGCGCTTCGGGACGGGGTCGAGTTTCAACTGGGCGCACGAGTTGCGCAGGTGCGCAAACATCCCTCCGAAGCCGAGGTTATTCTGGAAGATGGTACAAACCTGCGCGTTGATTGTGCGATTGCCGCCGACGGTGGGCGAAGCACGATCCGGGCAGACCTGAACGGGCCCGAAGCACCGAAATTCACCCATCAGGTGGCCTGGCGGGCGACGATTCCTTGGGCGCGTCGCGATCACAAACCCAGCGCCGTTCTGACGATGGGACCGGGCCGGCATGTCGTAACGTATCCTCTGCGTGATCACACTTTGATGAACGTTGTCGCGATCGAGGAACGATCCGATTGGCAGGAAGAAGGCTGGCGCCGACGCGGCGACCCCGAGGAACTGCGCGCTCGATTTTCCGACTTTGGCGGCGTGGTCGGGGAAATCCTGGGGCAGGTACAGGAACCCCACATCTGGGCGTTGTTTCTGCGACCCGTCGCAGAACGCTGGCAGAACGGGCGCATTGCATTGTTAGGGGATGCGGCTCACCCGACACTCCCATTTATGGCGCAGGGTGCCTGTCTTGCGCTTGAAGATGCGTGGGTCCTGGCCCGATCTTTTGATGACCAATCCGGGATAGAGCAGGCGCTGTCCACTTATGAAACCCGCCGTCACCGAAGGACGCAGCGTGTGGTTTCTGCGGCCGGTGCCAATGCCCGAAATTTCCACCTGCGCGGCCCGATGCGGCTGGCCGCACAGGCGGCTCTGATGGCGGTAGGGCCACGATTGTCCCGGAAATACGACTGGATATACAGCCACGACGTGACAGCGTGATCTTTCAAAGGTCCAAATCGATCCAGACCGGGACGTGGTCCGAGGGCTTTTCATGCCCGCGTATCTCGGCATCAATCCTGCAATCGCGCAACAGATCGGCGGCCTGCGGCGTAAGCAGGAAATGGTCGATACGGATCCCGTCATTCCGGTTCCAGGCACCGGCTTGGTAGTCCCAGAACGAATAATGCTCAGGACCTTGGGTGACGGCGCGGAACGCTTCCGTGAACCCCAGATTCAGGATTTTGCGAAACGCGGCGCGGCTTTCCGGCCGGAACAGAGCATCTTCGCGCCACGCATCTGGACGTTTGGCGTCTTCGGCCTGCGGGATGATGTTGTAATCGCCAGCCATCACCGCGGCCTCTTCGCTCGCCAGCAAATCGCGCGCGCGGTCATATAGCCGCTCCATCCAGGACATCTTGTATTCGTATTTCGGACCCGGCACCGGGTTACCGTTCGGCAGGTACAGACCGCAGATCCGAAGGGCTTTTTTGCCAATGACGGTCGCCTCAATCCAACGGGCCTGTTCGTCCTCGTCGTCACCAGGAAGGCCCCGAGTCACATCTTCAAGTGGCAGCTTGGACAGGATCGCCACGCCGTTGAAGCTCTTTTGCCCGTGGGTTTCGACGTTGTAACCGCGCTCTTCAAACAGCTCGCGGGGAAAATTCTCGTCGATCGACTTGATCTCTTGCAGCAAAACGATGTCCGGCTGCGCGTCATCCAGCCAACGGGGCAGGGCTTCGGCTCGCGCTTTGATGCCGTTGATGTTGAACGTGGCGATTTTCATGCGCGATCCTCCGGCTGGCTGCCGGTTGATCTATCCCTCAACCGCGCGGGCAGGGCAAGGTCACATTGAAAATGAAGTGCCGCAGCCGCAGGAAGAGGTAGCGTTGGGGTTCTCGATCACGAACCGCGCGCCGATCAGTTCCTGCGTAAAATCGATCACCGCGTTTTCCAGAAACGGCAACGAAATCGCGTCGACGATCACTTTCTGGCCTTTGCCTTCCAGCACAAGGTCGTCTTCTTTCGGTTCGTCCAACGCGATTTCGTATTGAAATCCGGAACATCCGCCGCCTTCCACTGCGACGCGCAGGGCTTGTCCCTGATCGGCTGCACCGATCTCGGCGAGACGTTCAAAGGCGCGTTCTGTAACTGTGGGGGGCAGATTCATGCCAAACTCCAAAGGTTTATTTCCTTTACGCCTTACAATATAGAAAGTGCAAGGACAGGCGACAAGGACAAGGCCTTTGAACATAGCGGGTTTTGCCTCGAACCCAGGCCGCGCCAGGGGGCGGCTTGTGCCAGAGGAGGAAAGCAGTTTCCGGTCATGCTTTCAACGCGACAGGGACCGGATCATTCACGCCAGCGCGTTTCGGCGGCTTAAGCACAAGACACAAGTGTTTGTTGAGCACGAGGGCGACAGCTATCGTACGCGCCTGACCCATTCTATCGAAGTTGCGCAGGTCGCGCGAACAATCGCCGGAGCTTTGGGCTTGAACGGCGAACTGACCGAGGCCGTGGCGTTGGCGCATGATCTGGGACACACACCGTTCGGACATACGGGCGAAGATGCCCTACATGCGCTCATGGAGCCTTACGGCGGATTTGACCACAACGCACAGGCCATTCGCATCGTCACGAAGCTGGAACGCCACTATGCCGAGTTTGACGGATGCAACCTGACATGGGAGTGCTTAGAGGGGATCGCCAAGCATAACGGGCCGGTCACCGGTGATTTGCCGTGGGCGCTGGCCGAGTGCAACGCGGGTTTCGATCTTGAGCTGTACACTCATGCCAGTGCCGAAGCACAAGTTGCCGCCCTTTCGGATGACATAGCCTATAACAACCATGACCTGTTGGACGGGTTGAGGGCGGGTCTGTTCACGGATGATGAAATCGGGCAATTGCCTATCGTCGGTGACTGCTATGCCGAGGTGGATCGGAGATATCTGGGTTTGGATTCTTATCGGCGCCGGCATGAAGCGCTGCGCCGTGTTTTCGGCGTCATGGTTTCCGATGTGATTGTCACGTCGCGTGGGCTGATCACGAGTTCGGGCGCGGAGACCGTCGAGGAAATTCGCAATATTGGTTATCCGGTGATCCAGTTCTCGGGTGGCTTGTGGGCGCAACTCAGGGAAATCCGCGCCTTTTTGTTCAAGCAGATGTACCGCGCGCCCAGCGTCATGGACGTGCGCGCCGAGGTTAGCAAAGTCGTGGAAGATCTGTTCCCAATCTACATGAACGATCCGAAACAGATGCCCGCGCGCTGGCATGAGGATATTGAGGCGGCCAGCGATGAAACAGCGCTGGCGCGGATTGTCTCGGACTACATTGCAGGAATGACCGACCGATTTGCCCTGCAGGATCACGCAAGGCTGGCTGGTGCCTGATCACTCGACCCCGATGTAAGCCAACGCCCAGACCTGCTGGCCCGACTGTTCGGCGGCCAGGTCGGGGTCATCGGTCGGGGGGAAGACGATCATAGTGGGGCCGTAGCCGCCAACACCCATCGGCGCACCGTCGGCGTGTGTCGCGACGATGGGTTGATGGGCGGTTATGCTGTCCCAAGGAATTTCAGACTGATAGCCATCCATGGCCATTGGCTTGGCGGTTTTTCCTTCGGCCCCGGCCATGATCAACAGGTCCGACAGGCGTGGCCCGGAAAAGGCGATGTCGCTCTGATTGTCTTCCGGGCCGTAAGGAATAGTGATTTCAACCTGCTCCAGTCCGTCCAACATGGCCGCATCAAAGCCGGCGGCTCCGTCGTGCTGAACCTCCAAGTATCCCAGCAGACCGCCAACGTTTTCACCACGGGCTGGCAGGTTGGTTTCCGTGACCGCTCCGCCAAGGGTCAAAAGTACATGGCCTTGCGGTTCAGGCATGTCGGCCCAAAGCGGCAGGGCAGAGGTCAGAACGAAGGCGATTGGCAGGGCAAGGCGCATAGGGGTGTCTCCGGCTTGAATTTCCACCGACGTTAGCTGAGTCTACCGCTAATCCAAGCCCAAACTGATCGCTTCCATTGACCTTGCCGCTTTGCGTGGTAAACCGCCGGGCAAGCAAAAGGACATCCGAAATGAACCTGTTTTCCGAGATCCGCGGCCTCGTGCTGGACGCGCTGGCGCAGATGCAGTCCGAAGGCGCATTGCCCGAGGGGCTGAGTTTTGACAACGTGGCAGTCGAACCGCCGCGTGATGCAGCGCATGGCGATATGGCAACCAACGCCGCGATGGTGCTGGCGAAACCGGCCAAGATGAAGCCGCGCGACATCGCTGACGTGTTGGCCGGAAAGCTGGCTGCTGATGATCGGATCACCAGCGCCGAGGTGGCCGGGCCGGGGTTCTTGAACCTGCGGCTTGCGCCGTCTGTGTGGCAGAGCGTTCTGGCCGCTGTGCTGGAAAAGGGCACGGATTATGGCCGTTCCAACATGGGGCATGGCCAGAAGGTCAACGTCGAGTATGTCTCGGCCAACCCCACAGGCCCGCTGCATGTGGGCCATACGCGTGGTGCCGTGTTCGGTGACGCGCTGGCAAGCTTGCTGGCGTATTCGGGCCATGACGTGACACGTGAATACTACATCAACGACGGGGGCGCGCAGGTAGATGTACTGGCGCGGTCCGCGTATGAGCGCTATCGCGAGGCCAACGGGCTGAGCCCCGAGATCGCCGAGGGGCTGTACCCTGGTGACTATCTGATCCCGATCGGCGAGGCGCTGAAAGAGAAATACGGCGACAGCCTGATCGACAAGCCGGAAAGCGAGTGGCTGGAAGAGCTGCGCGAGTTTTCGACCGATGCAATGATGGATCTGATCCGCGCCGACCTGAAGGCGTTGGGTGTTGAGATGGATGTGTTCTATTCCGAAAAATCGCTTTATGGCACCGGAAAGATCGAGGCTGCGCTTAAGTCCCTGACCGATAAGGGCTTGATCTACGAAGGTGTGCTGGAACCACCCAAAGGTAAAAAGCCCGAGGATTGGGAGCCGCGCGAGCAAACCCTGTTCAAATCGACCGAGCATGGTGATGACGTCGATCGGCCGGTCAAGAAATCGGACGGCAGCTGGACCTATTTCGCCCCGGATATCGCCTATCACTATGACAAGGTGACCCGTGGCTTTGATGCGCTGATCGACGTGTTTGGTGCGGACCATGGCGGCTATGTCAAACGGATGAAGGCAGCTGTTTCGGCCCTGTCCGATGGCAAGGTGCCGTTGGATATCAAGCTGACGCAGCTGGTAAAGCTGTGGAAGAATGGCGAGCCGTTCAAGATGTCCAAGCGGGCAGGGAATTTTGTCACCCTGCGCGATGTGGTTGATCAGGTGGGGCCGGATGTGACCCGTTTCGTCATGCTGACGCGCAAGAACGATGCGCCGCTGGACTTCGATTTCGACAAGGTGCTGGAACAAAGCCGCGAGAACCCTGTGTTCTACGTGCAATACGCTCATGCCCGTGTCATGAGTGTACTGCGCCGTGCCGCCGAGGCGGAAATCGCTACGGATGATGCGACCCTCAAGGGTGCTGACCTGGGTAAGATCGATCATGCCTCGGAACTGACGGTCGCTAAAAAGCTGGCAGAATGGCCGCGTCTGGTCGAAATCGCCGCGCGCACCAATGAACCGCATCGGGTTGCCTTTTACCTGTATGAGCTGGCGGGTGACTTCCACGCGCTCTGGAACAAGGGCAACGATGAAATGCAACTGCGATTCATTCAGGATGGCGATGTTGCCACAAGCCAATCAAAAATCGCATTGGCCCGGGCCGTTTCTGTTGTGATTTCAGCGGGCTTGGGTATTCTTGGCGTCACTCCGGCGCAGGAGATGCGGTAACTAACACCGCCCGACGCGCCGGTACGAGGTAGGCAAGAAATGACCCGCGCGCCACTTTTTCAGGCGCAATCGGGCGGTGAGGCGGACATGGCAAGTTACGATTACTCGGGGCAGATGCGCCCTGAGGAGATGCATTACACGAATCAGCCACATCCTGAGGATGGGTATGAGTATCCCGACGACTCCTATGGCTATGAACATGCTCCGCGAGGGGCAGGGCTGGGCCGTATCGTCAACGTCATGGGTGCAGTAGCGTCGCTGGCACTGGTCGCCGGGATCGGCGTCTGGGGCTTCAAGTTGGTGATGCGCGACGTTAGTGGCGTGCCTGTTGTTCGCGCCATCGAAGGGCCAATGCGCATTCAGCCGGAAAACCCCGGCGGCACCCCGGCCGATCACCAGGGTCTGGCCGTCAATGCCGTGGCAGCCGTTGGAACGGCAGCGCCGCCAGCAGATCGCCTGATCCTCGCGCCGCGCCCGGTTTCGCTGACAGACGAAGATACGCCTGTTGAACCGCTGAAGCCGACGCAGGCCGTGCATGTCGTCGAAGAAGAGATCTCGGATCAAGAGGCTGCGCAGCTGCGCCAGAATACAGTCGATGCCCTGGTTGCCGAATTGGCCGGTGGGGCGGCGAAAGCGAATGAACCGGCAGAGCAGGGCGTACAACTCGCCTCGTTGGCACTGCCCGAGGAAGAGCCCGCCATTGATCCTGCTGATCTGGCCGCACAATTGCCGGACCCGGAACTGGCGGCGCTGCCCGGTGTTCGCCGGTCCCTGCGTCCGTCCACGCGGCCAGCCCGAGCGACGCCAAGCGGGATTTCATCAAACAGCAGTACCGAAGCTGCGATCAACGCCGCTGTCAAAGCCGCCGTTGGCGTGGACGTGGATCCGAATACCCTTTCCAAAGGCACGCGCATGGCCCAGCTCGGTGCGTATGAAAGCTCGGATGTGGCCCGTGCGGAATGGGATCGCATGAATGGCCGCTTTGGAGAGTATATGGATGGAAAACAACGTGTTATCCAGAAGACCTCAAGTGGCGGTCGGACATTCTATCGTCTGCGTGTTCTTGGGTTTGATGACCTGAGCGACTCGCGTCAGTTCTGTGCCGCTCTGGTCGCACAAGGTGCAGACTGTATCCCGGTTGCCGTTCGGTGACATTCGGCGCTGCGATCACCGATGCCGAAGGGCTGCGCCTGACGTCAGAGGAAAAGAGACTATTCCAGCAGATGAACCCCTTCGGGTTCATTTTGTTTGCGCGCAACATAGATACAGCTGAACAAGTTCGTGCCCTATGCGATGATTTTCGTGAAGCCATAGGGCGCAATTGCCCTATCACCATTGATCAGGAAGGTGGCCGTGTGCAGCGTCTGCGCGCGCCATTGGCACGCGAATGGATGCCGCCCCTGGATCATGTGGGTCGCGCAGGGGATCAGGCGGAACGCGCTATGTACCTGCGGTATCGACTGATCGCAAAAGAGCTGTTCGAGCTTGGCATTGACAGCAACTGCGCCCCGATAGTCGATTTGGCCCGCGACGATACCCATGCGTTTTTGAAGAACCGCTGTTATGGCTCTGAACCCAAACGGGTTTCAACTCTTGGGCGCGCTGTTGCCAAAGGCCATCTGGATGGGGGTGTTTTGCCGGTGCTTAAGCACATGCCGGGGCATGGATTGGCAACGCTGGACAGCCACCATGACCTGCCGCATGTGGACCTGACACAGGACCAGCTTGTGCAAGCGGATTTCGAACCGTTTCGGGCGCTGAACGATCTGCCGATGGGGATGACGGCGCATCTGGTCTATGACCGGATTGATCCACAACCGGCCACGATTTCGTCTGCGATGATCGGTCTGATCCGCGATAAAATTGGTTTTGACGGTCTGATCATGACCGACGATATCTCGATGAAAGCGCTGAGTGGTGCGCCCGAAGACATTGCGCGTCAGTCACTGGCCGCAGGGTGCGACGTGGTTCTGCACTGTAACGGAACGTTCGACGCGCGTGCCAAGGTGCTGGAAGCAGCCGGAGAAATGACCGGGCAAGCGCAAAAGCGCGCGGAAAGGGCGTTGTCGATGCGACAGAAGCCTGTGGAACTTGACATCCAAGCGGCCGAAGCGGAACTATCTGCCCTAATGGGCGGGCAGGTATATGAACGATAATCTCTTTAGCGAAGACCCGGCCTCGGTCGCGGATCGTCTTGCGGCAGAGGCGTTGATTGTTGATGTCGACGGGTTCGAAGGTCCGTTGGATGTATTGTTGACCCTGTCGCGAACCCAAAAGGTCGACCTTCGGAAAATCTCGGTTCTCGCGCTTGCGCAGCAGTACCTGTCCTTTGTGGAAAAGGCGCGCGCGCTGCGGATTGAACTGGCGGCGGATTATCTGGTCATGGCCGCCTGGCTGGCCTTCCTTAAATCCCGGCTTTTGTTGCCACCGGATCCGGATGACGAAGGCCCCTCGGGCGAGGAACTGGCCGCTCACCTGGCGTTCCAGTTGGAACGCCTGCAAGCCATGCGCGACTCTGCCGCGCGTCTCATGGCCCGTGATCAACTGGGGCGCGATTTCTTCAAACGCGGGCAGGGTGAGGATATCACGCGTATCCGCACCGTGACTTACTCTGCCACGCTGTTGGATCTGATGCAGGGATACGCCCGTATCCGAACTCGTGACGAGTTCCGCCCCTTTGTTATGGACCGCGATTCAGTGTTCACAATGGAACAAGCGCTAGAGCGGATGCGCCCGCTGATCGGGTTTGCCGGTGCTTGGACAGATATGGAATCCTATCTGCCCGAGGGCTGGGACGCTGACCCGGTGCGTCGCCGCTCGGCCACTGCAGCGACCTTTGCTGCCTCGCTTGAGCTGGTGAAAGAAGGACATATGGAGATGAAGCAAACCGAGACGTTTGCACCGATCCATTTGCGCAAGAGGACTGACACACGTGACTGACGAACCGCAAGACGAAGGCACCGGCACTCTGTTCGAAGCGCCACCCCTGGCGGAGCAGGAGCGCATGGTCGAGGCTGTGCTGTTCGCCAGTTCCGAGCCAGTGACGATCGCCGATCTTGAGGCGCGGATGCCGCATGGCAGCGACGCGGCGCAAGCGGTTGAAATTTTGCAGAAACGGTACGAAGGCCGCGGTATCCGCGTTGTCCGCGTGGGTGAGGCCTGGGCCATTCGCACCGCCCCCGATCTGGGCTTTCTGATGCAAAAGGAAACGGTTGAAACCCGAAAGCTGAGCCGCGCAGCCATCGAAACGCTGGCCATCGTCGCCTATCATCAGCCCTGCACCCGTGCCGAGATCGAAGAGATCCGGGGCGTCTCGGTTTCGCGCGGTACAATCGATCAACTGTTGGAAATGGAGTGGATCCGTCTGGGCCGCCGCCGGATGACACCCGGCCGTCCGGTCACCTTTGTTGTGACGCCACAGTTTCTGGATCATTTCGGGTTGGAAAACGCCCGCGATCTTCCGGGGCTCAAGGAATTGCGGGCTGCTGGGTTGCTGGAAAACCGGCCGCCCCCGGGCACGATGCCGTTGGGCGAAGGGCGTGATGACAGCGAAGATGAGGACCAGACCGAGCTGTTCGAGGAAGAGTGATAACTTGGCCCTTTTGTTGCCGTTGGAATCACCTATGTTGTGGCCAATCTGAGGAGTTGAGCAATGAATATGAATCGCATTATCGACATGATCATCCGCCAGATCATGCGGCGGGTCGTCAACAAAGGAATCGACAAGGGTTTTGATGTGGCGGGCCGGATGGGAAAGCCGAAACAAAGATCGGCTGTGCCTCATGACTCGGGCGCAAATGACGACAGCAACCGTCAAGCCTAGCAGATAAGCCCGGCGCAGGGCGTAATCTGAACGTGCGCCGGTTCAAGAAGTGTTAACCAACAGCCTTGAAGTGTTTGGACAGTTTCAGCCCCTGTCCCTGATAATTCGACGCGATGCCCGCTCCATAGAGCTGTGTAGGCATTTCGGCCATCTTCTCATAGACCAGCCTCCCGACGACCTGCCCATGTTCCAGAACAAACGGTGCCTCGTGGCAGCGTACTTCCAGCACGCCGCGTGATCCCGCTCCGCCCGCCGCGGCGTGACCGAAGCCGGGATCGAAGAATCCGGCATAGTGCACCCGGAACTCGCCGACCATTGCAAGGTAGGGGGCCATTTCAGCCGCATACATGGGGGGAATATGGACCGCCTCGCGGCTGACCAGGATATAGAATGCGCCGGGGTCCAGGATGATACGGCCATCGGTGGTGCGCACCTCTTCCCAGTATTCTTGCGGGTCATATTCCCCAATCCGGTCCAGATCGATCACACCGGTATGCGGTTTGGCCCGATAGCCAACCAGATCAGTGTCGGGCAATTGCAGGTCGACCGAGAATCCCAGCCCATCCTGAATGACCGCCGGTCCGTCGACCAGTGGCGAGTCGTTGTGCAATGCGGTCAGTTCCGCGTCGCTGAGCACTGCCTGACCCTGACGAAAGCGAATCTGGTTCAGCCGCATGCCCGGTCTCACCAGAACCGAGAATGAGCGCGGACAGATCTCGGCAAAAAGCGGCCCGGTATAGCCTGCAGGTACGCGGTCAAACTCGGTGCCACCATCGGTGATCGTGCGGGTCAGAAGATCCAGCCGCCCGGTCGAGCTTTTGGCATTTGCCACCGCGCTGGTATCGGTGGGCAGGGCCAGCGATTCCATCAGCGGCACCAGATAGACGCAGCCTTTTTCCAGAACGGCTCCGTCGGTGATGTCGATGCGGTGCATCTCAAACTCGGCGAGACGATCCGCGACCGTACGTCCTTCGCCGGATAGAAATGAAGCGCGGACCCGGTAAGCAGCTGTACCTAAACGTAAATCAAGGCTGGCGGGTTGAATTTGCGCCGGGATAACCTCGGGGCTGGCGGTGATCTCACCGCGGCCGATCATCGCCTCGATCTGTTGGTTTGGGCATACACCTGTCATTCTGATCCCCTCTGTTGCCAGAGCGGGATCTGGCCAGTCTGCCATAAACGTCGGTGTGATTTGGTCGGGCTAGCAGGACTCGAACCTGCGACCTTCCGTCCCCCAGACGGACGCGCTACCAGGCTGCGCCATAGCCCGACGTTGAGGTGTTCATAAAGACTTTCCCGGCGGGGGCAAGAGGAAATCATCGCCTTTTTTCTTATCCTGCCGACCGGTTCTCAATTCGGTTGATGACAGCGCGCAAGTCCTTGGCGATTGGTGCAATCCGACGCAAAAGATCGTCGTCAAACTCGGTCCGTTCCCACGCTTGTGTGGCGATGCCGCCCATCAGGGGGGCTTCATCCAGATACTCGGGCGCAGGCTGTGATGGCTCTGCTTGTGGTTGCTGCGGGGCAGGCGGGGGCGTTTCGGCCTGAGGGGCTTGTTCAGCCGGAGCGGTTGCCTCGGCTACCGGGGCCGGTTCGCCCAGATCCAGATCAATCTGATCGCTGGGCGTGGCAGGCTTGGCGGAAAAGGGCACGACAACGGTATCATCTGCCGGGGCGCTTTCAGGCGCGGCGGGCTCATCCAGGCTGGGCGACAGCGAGGAAACATAGGCCACGCCTTGTTCACGCAGGATGCGTTGGACGCCTTTTATGGTGATCCCGTCCTCGTGCAGCAGCTTTTTGATACCACCCAAAAGGCGCATATCATTTGGCCGGTAATACCTGCGGCCACCCGCGCGTTTGACGGGTTTGACTTGGCTAAAACGGCTTTCCCAGAAGCGCAGGACATGAGCCTGAACGCCTAACCAGTCCGCAACTTCACTTATTGTGCGAAAGGCGTCGGGGGACTTGCTCATGACCGTTCCGTCCCGAATTTACTTGCGATTCCCTGCGGCGACGCGATCCTTCATCAGGTGCGACGGGCGGAATGTCAGGACACGTCGAGGCTGAATTGGCACCTCTTCGCCGGTTTTGGGATTACGGCCGATGCGGGCGGTTTTGTCCCGAACACTGAACGTACCAAACGATGAAATCTTGACCTGTTCACCTTGGACCAGTGCGTCCGACATGTGGTTCAAGACGCTTTCGACAAGCTGCGCACTTTCATTACGTGAAAGGCCAACCTCGCGGAAAACAGCCTCGCTCAGATCCATTCGCGTCAGTGTTTTTTCGCCCATACCATTTCCCCTGTTGATATCAGAGAATATGGTGATGGCAAATTCGCTGTCAATATCAATGAATTGCACGAGGCTGTGTAAGCCGTTTTGCGCCGGTTACCAGCGCAGAACCACTGCGCCCCATGCCAGGCCGCCGCCGATAGCCTCGGTCACGATCAGATCCCCGGTCTTGATCTGGCCCCGTTGTTTGCCCACTGACAGGGCCAGGGGAATCGATGCGGCGGACGTGTTGCCGTGATCCTGAACTGTCACGACAACGTTATCCATCGGCAGGCCCATTTTCTTGGCAGTGCCCTGAATGATGCGAATGTTGGCCTGATGTGGCACGATCCAATCGACGTCCGCGTTGGTCAGACCGGCACGCCCCAGGGCCGTTTCTGCGGTTTTGGCCAGCTTTTCGACCGCGTGGCGGAACACCTGATTGCCCTGCATCCGCAGATGCCCGGTCGATTGGGTCGACACACCGCCGTCGACATAGAGCAAATCCTTGTAGCGCCCATCAGAATTCAGGTCAGTCGACAGAATGCCGCGATCCTGCGCGGTTCCTTCGCTGTCCTGCAGCTCAAGAATCAACGCGCCGGCACCGTCGCCAAACAGCACACAGGTGGACCGATCTGTCCAATCCATGATGCGCGAAAACGTCTCGGCGCCGATGACCAGCACGCGTTTGGCCTGACCGGACACGATCAAAGCGTTGGCGTTGCTGAGGGCAAAGACAAAGCCTGCACAGACGGCCTGAACGTCAAACGCGAATCCATGGGTCATACCCAGGCGCGCCTGCACCATCGTCGCGGCAGAAGGGAAAGTCAGGTCAGCCGTTGATGTCGCCAGAATGATGGCGTCGATATCTTCGGCTTTCAGGCCAGCATCAGCCAGGGCAGCCAAGGCAGCGTTGGTCGCCAGATCGGACGTGGTTTCACCATCAGCGGCAAAGTGGCGGCGTTCGATTCCCGAGCGAGCTTTGATCCACTCGTCCGACGTATCTAGCGTCTTTTCAAATTCGGAATTCGGAACGATGCGCTCTGGCAAATAGTGTCCGACACCTACAACAACTGAACGGCCTGCCATTTGGGGGTACTGCCTTTATTGTTATTCGCCCGCCTTTGGCGGTACGTGCGCGGCATCTTGTGCAAGCTGGGCTGTCGATGCAACCCGTGCCGCCAATTTTTCGGCGAAACCGGACTCGGCCAGGGTAAAGGCCAGTTTGATCGCTGCCGAAACTCCGGTGGCATCTGCGCCACCATGTGATTTGACCACGGTTCCGTTGAGGCCAAGAAAGACACCGCCATTCACTTGGCGTGGGTCGATGCGTTTCTTCAACCGTTGCAGCGAGGTGATGGCCAGAACCGATGCGAGCCGGGACAGAGGGGAATATTTGAAGGCCTCGCGCAGCAGGTCACCGATCAGGCTGGCCGTGCCTTCGCCGGTTTTGATTGCGACGTTTCCGGTAAAGCCATCGGTAACAATGACATCCGCTTTGTCACCGGGAATGTCGCTGCCCTCCACGAAGCCTGCGAAGTCAAAATTCGCCTGCTCTGCGAATTCCGAGATCATCGCGTGGGCTTCTTTCAGTTCGGCCCGGCCTTTGTGTTCTTCGGTGCCAACATTCAGCAAACCGATCCGGGGCCGGTCCAGTGCCATGCCGTTGCGGGCATAAGACGCCCCCATCAATGCATATTGCAGCAGATCTTTGGCGTCGGCCCGCACATCGGCGCCGACATCCAGCATCACGTTAAAGCCCTGAGGGTTGCGCGAGGGCCACAGAATCGCGATGGCCGGGCGGTTCACGCCCGGCAATTTGCGCAAACGCATCATCGACAGCGCCATTAGCGCGCCGGTATTGCCACAGGAAACAGCGCCGTGGGCTTCGCCTTTGCGCACTGTTTCCAGCGTCGACCACATCGATGTCTGCTTGCCGCTGCGGACGACCTGGCTAGGCTTGTCCTCCATCGTGACCACGTCGGGGCAATCACGAAAAACGACGCGTCCCTGCAGGACACGCCGTTTGGCGACAAGTTTGCGCAACTTTTGCTCGGGCCCGTGCAGAACGAAGGCGATATCGGGGTTCTTGTTTGCCGATTTGGCAATGCCCGCAACAACAGTCGCGGGCCCCGAATCTCCGCCCATAGCGTCAACCGAGATGGTAATCCGTCCGGCTTGCGTGGGCTGTTCCGTCATGCCTTGGCCTACGAGTTATGAGGCTTAGGCCGCGTCTTCGTCCAGGTCGATTTCGTCGGCCTGAGCGACGACTTCACGGTCATCATAATGGCCGCAGGACGCGCAGACGTGGTGCGGGCGCTTCAGTTCGCCACAGTTTGCGCATTCGTTCGGGTTTGCAGCAACCAGAGCGTCATGTGCGCGGCGATTGTTGCGGCGCGACTTGGAAACTTTGTTCTGTTGGACAGCCATGGTCTCAACCTTTGTCTATTAAGGGTCAGCAGATTCGCTGCTGGCCGGGTTTCATTCTTCGTTTTTCTAGTGGTTTGACGCGCGTTTAGGGGACGGGCCCCGCAATGTCCAACCCAAATTCCGATGAGCGCGCGAAAATACTGCGATTCTCGGCATGTTCAAGCGATTTTTCTGGAGGCCTGCTATGACAGGAAATCAGACCTATGTCACTCGTCTTTTTTCAAAGCATCGCGCAAATTCGCCAGTCCGGCAAACGGCTTTGCGTCTTCGTCCGTCATCGCCTGTTTGCCCGGCTCAGTATAGCCGGCCTGTTCCAATTCTGCGCCATCCTTCCGTGGGTATTGGGGCAGGGCAAGCGACAGCGCCTCAATCATCACCGATGCGGGGTCGATTTCGGCGCCCAGTGCTTCGGTCTCATCGCCTTCGGGGATTTCGAATTCAGGCTCGTCGGGGTTTTGCCAGTCTTTCAGATAGACCCGTGACACAGGGATATCGATGCGCGTGGTTACGGGTTCAAGCGTCACGACACAGGGTTGAATCACCGTCGCCCCCAGTTTTCCGGCAAGAATCCAATCGCGTTTGCCTTGTGCCCTTACGTCACCCACAAAGCTGAGCTTGCGCAGGCCCAACAATCCCAGTTCGGTTTTGATCGCGTCCAAGCCCTTGCTATCGGGGCGCAGATCAAACGGCGTGGGCGCGTTTTGGGGCAGGTCGGCCACCCGCAGAGATGTATTAGTCGTCATTCGTGACCCTTTCGTGTGTTGAACCGGGGCTGCGGTTTATGTAATCGGATAGGGTCCGCAAGGTCCCAAGGCAAGAGGATGTAAATGTTGAAGGTTGTGAACAGGTTGAAACCGGCGTCCAAAAGGCTTGTCTTTGCGGCCTGTTTGGTTGCGGCTGGCGCTTGCACGCCAATCTTCAAGAATCACGGATACGTCCCGCCGGCTGACCAACTGGCCGAGATCAAAGTGGGCGTCGATACCCGCGACAGCGTTGTTGAAACCATCGGAGCGCCCAGCTCTGCCGGGCTGGTGAAGGATTCGGGTTTTTACTATGTCCGCTCTCGCGTGCGCCATTACGGTCCTAAGCGCCCCAAAGTGGTGTCGCGCGAACTGGTTGCGATCAGCTTTGACCAGCGTGGCGTTGTGCGGAATATCGAACGTTTTGGTCTTGAGGATGGATATGTGGTGGTACTGGACCGCCGCGTGACCGAATCCAGCGTTCAGAACCGTGGCTTCCTGCGCCAGCTGTTGGGCAATATCGGCAACTTCAACCCTGCGAACATTCCGGGCGCGAATTAAGTCTGCGCCGCCTCTTGCTACGGTCACAGGACAGTCACATGTTCTGTGGTAGAACCGCTGCAACATGAAGCAGGTCAGCAACCGCGGAGGATGCGACCATGGCATTATTGCTGGGCAAGGGCAGATACCGGGCTCGTTTGGCGCAGTCCCCACAGGATGTGGAGGCGGCGCAGGAACTGCGAACTCTGGCATTTGGGACGGATCAGATTGACCGGGATGAATTTGATCCGGTCTGCGCGCATATCCTTGTTGAAGACTCGCGCTCCGATGGACGGCTGGTGTGTTGTTTCAGAATGCTGACAATTGAGCACGGGGCCGAGGTTGACCGCAGTTATTCTGCCCAGTTCTATGACCTGTCTGCACTCAAAGGGTTTGACGGCCGCATGGTCGAAATGGGCCGTTTCTGCATTCACTCGGAATGGACAGACCCGGATATCCTGCGGGTGGCCTGGGGTGCGATGACCAATTACGTGGACCAGAACAACGTCAAGATGTTGTTCGGCTGTTCATCCTTTGCAGGAACCGAAACGGTCGAGTATCTGGACGCCTTTGCCATGTTGAAGCAACGGCATCTGGCGCCAAAGCGTTGGTTGCCGCGGGTCAAGGCCCCCGATGTATTCAAGTTTGCCTCTCGCCTGCGGCGTAGGCCCGATGTGAAAAAGGCGATGTTGCGGATGCCTCCTTTGTTGCGCACCTATTTGATGATGGGCGGCTGGGTCAGTGATCATGCGGTGGTGGATCGGCATATGAATACGCTGCATGTATTCACTGGGCTTGAGATCGGCGCGATTCCTCCGGCCCGTAAACGGTTGCTGCGCGCAGTGGTCCGGTAGTTTGAGTATTTTCGAAAACGTGAAACAGGGGCGTTGACGCTTTGTGTCCACCGGTTTAGCTGGCGGCATGGCGAGAATTCCTTTGTTGCAGATGTCCGGCATTTCCCTGACTTTCGGGGGCGATCCGGTGTTTTCGGGGCTGGACCTAGTGGTTCAGCCGGGCGACCGAGTCGCGTTGGTTGGGCGAAACGGGTCGGGAAAGTCGACCCTGATGAAAGTCATGGCCGGTCTAGTCGAGCCTGATCAGGGTGACATCGTGGTGCCGCCCGGAAAATCTGTTGGCTACATGGAGCAGGACCCCGGCATGGAAGGGTTTGCGACCTTGGGCGATTATGCGTCCAGCGAGTTGGAGCCGGGTGAGCTGTACAAGGTCGAACGCGCGGGCGAGGGGTTGAAGTTCGATCCCTCCCGCCCGATTGAAACCGCTTCGGGTGGCGAGCGTCGCAGGGCCGCATTGGCCAAGCTGATGGCCGAAGCGCCGGACCTGATGCTGCTGGACGAGCCGACGAACCATCTGGATATCGAAGCGATTGCTTGGCTGGAACGCGAACTGGGATCGACCCGCGCAGCCTTCGTTCTGATTTCACATGACCGTGCGTTTTTGCGCGCGTTGACCCGCGCGACGTTGTGGATCGACCGCGGCATGGTACGGCGGCAGGAGCAAGGGTTTGAGGCTTTTGAAACCTGGCGCGACAAGATTTGGGAAGAAGAGGATCAGCAGCGACACAAGCTGAATCGTCTGATCAAATCTGAAGCCAAATGGGCGGTCGAAGGTATCAGTGCACGGCGCAAGCGAAATCAAGGCCGGGTGCGGGCTTTGCAGGCCTTACGCGCTGAAAAGGCCGCGCAGATCAAACGTCAAGGATCAGCGGCAATGTCGCTGGAAGGCGGACCAAAGTCTGGGCGAAAAGTGATTGAAGCCAAGGGGTTGTCCAAGTCTTTTGGCGCGCAGCAGATCGTTCGGAACTTTGATCTGTTGGCACAACGTGGGGATCGCGTTGCCTTTGTCGGACCGAATGGTGTGGGAAAGACAACCCTGCTCAAAATGTTGCTGGGTCAGGAACAGCCCGACGAAGGAACAGTGACGCTGGGCACCAATCTTGAAATCGCGGTTTTCGACCAGGCTCGCGCGCAGCTGGATCCCGAAATGACCCTGTGGGATAGCCTGACAGGCGATCCCGAAATGCGGGTTTCCGGCAAAGCGGATCAGGTGATGGTCGGTGGCCAGCCAAAGCACGTGGTCGGATACCTCAAGGAATTCCTGTTCGATGATGCGCAGGCAAGAGCGGCCGTTAAGTCATTGTCAGGTGGCGAAAAAGCGCGTTTGCTGTTGGCGAAACTGATGGCCAAGTCCTCGAACCTTTTAGTGCTGGACGAACCGACCAACGATCTGGACGTTGAAACGCTGGACCTATTGCAGGAACTGCTCGACGACTATGACGGCACCGTCCTGCTGGTCAGCCACGATCGGGATTTTCTGGACCGGGTTGCCACCACAACGATTGCGATGGAGGGCAATGGCCGCGCGACCGTCTATGCGGGCGGATGGTCGGACTACATCGCGCAACGGGGTGACGTTGCCGAAAAGAAAGCTGAAAAAGCAAAGACTTCGAAGTCAAAGCAAAAGCAAGAAGCGCAGCCGAAATCCGGGCTATCTTTCTCGGAAAAGCATCGGCTTGAGAAGTTGCCTGCCGAGATTGCCCGCCTGGAAGCTGAAATAGGCAAGCTGGAAGAGCTTATGTCAGATCCTGAACTGTTCACCCGTGAACCGGTCAAGTTCCAGAAGGCGACCGAGGCGCTGGTCGAACGACAAGAGAAACTGGCCGCCGCCGAAGAAGAGTGGCTGGTGCTTGAGGAAAAGGCCGAAGGCGCCTAGCGGCGCGTCAACGGTCGGGCAGGGTTGCCGACAACCGTTTCCCCGGCCGCGACGTCTTTGGTTACAACGCTGCCTGCGCCAATAATGGCGTTGTCGCCGATGGTGACGCCGGGCATCACGATGGCACCTCCGCCAACCCAGACGTTTCGGCCAATGGTCACCGTTATCCCGATTTCCAAACCTTTTGCACGCTCAACGGGGTCTTTGGCGTGCTGCGCGCAATAGATCTGTGCGTGTGGGCCAAACATTGTGTCATCACCGATCTGAACCTGCGCGGTGTCCAAAATTACGCAGCCCGCGTTGAAATAGACACGCGCGCCGAGGCGGATATTAAGCCCGTAGGCGCAATGAAACGGAGCCTCAAGTAAGCAATCTGGCCCGACGCGAGCGAACAACGCCTGCAACTCGGGCGCCATGGCACCCCGGGCATCTGGCGGGCAGGTGTTATGTGCGTGGACTGCGTTCCGGGCACGGGTGCGCAGCGCCTCAAGTTCCGGGTCCAGGCAGTTATACCACTGCCCAGACTGCATCTTTTCCCGCTCTGTCATGGGACAGGCTTAACGCATACGAAGGGCTCCGTCGATGCGGATGACTTCTCCGTTCAAGTAGCCCATCTCGACAATGAAGCCGGCCAACCGCCCGTATTCTTTCGGATCACCCAGACGTGCAGGGTTTGGGACATCTGCCGCCAGTTGTTGTTGAACCTCTTCGGGCAGACCGGCCAGCATCGGAGTCATGAAAATCCCTGGAGCGATGGTCATCACGCGAACGCCGGTTGAGGCCAGATCGCGCGCCATCGGCAGCGTCATTCCCACGACACCGCCTTTCGAAGCTGCATAGGCCGCCTGTCCTTTTTGTCCGTCGAAGGCTGCGATTGAGGCCGTGTTGATGATCACCCCGCGCGCGCCGTCCGGTTCGGGTTCGTTCTTAGCCATTTCAGCTGCGGCCAGGCGCGAGACATTGAACGTACCCACTAGATTGATGTCGATTGTGCGCTGAAACGCGTCCAAAGGGTGGGGACCATCCTTGCCGACTGTCTTGATCCCATAGGCGATCCCGGCGCAGTTCACAGTGGCCGTGATGCGACCCATCTTGCCCTTCGCGTGCTCGATTGCCGCCGCGACTGAGGTTTCGTCTGTCACATCGGTCTGAGCGAAATGCCCGCCGATGTCTTCGGCAACCTTAGGGCCACGCTCGGCGTCGCGATCCAGGATTGTAACCTGTGCACCGTGTTCGGCGAAATGACGGGCGGTGGCCTCTCCCAGGCCCGAAGCGCCACCCGTGATGACTGCGGCTGATTTTGACAGTTGCATTATGGCGACCTCTCAAGATTTTGACAATTTTCCGCCTCATTTAACTTGGCGGCTTGGGTAGATGTTGTATATTTACGCCAAGAGATCGTCACAACTAGTGCCGTGATCATTGTAACGAGTTGTGGCGAGCCTTCATTAACGCATCTTTAGCGGGAACTTACCTGCGCTTCATTTGCGGCTCCCACAGTGTAACCGAAGACCCTGACGCACTTGGGTATTAAGGCGCAAGGAGCTAAGTGATGCGAATTAAACTGAAATCCACTGTTTCGGCATTGGTAGCCTCTCCATTCATAGGAGCTATGATCGTAACCTCTGCGTATGCTGCGACGGATGTATGCAACGCGAGAACCGCGCGGATAGCAGCCAACGCCGGCGACTATCAAACGCTGTGTGAATGTACGCACGTGACACCCAGTTTTTTGAAGCGGCTGCAAACACGGTCAGATTTCGAATCAACACTAGCTTTTACTGGTGAACAATGCCCGGGTTTGGCCGTATTGTTGACGGATTTGGAGACAGCTTCAGTCCGCGGAAATTCGGCGGGAGGTGGCGAAGATCGGGACAGCGATCAATTAGCACAAGCGGACCCAAGCCCGCGCGGTGAGTCTGGTTCTGGCGATACTAGCAGCGGTCCTACCGGAGGCAACAACAACGGTGGTGGAAGCAACAGCCCAGGTGGCGGTGGCGGAAGCAACAGCCCTGGCAGCGGTGGCGGGAGCGACAGCCCAGGCGACGGTGGCGGAGGCGACAGCCCAGGCGGCGGTGGCGGAAGCGACAGCCCAGCCGGCGGCGAAGATGGCGGCGGCAACGATGGTGGCGGCGATGATGGCGGCGGCAACGATGGTGGCGGCGATGATGGCGGCGGCAACGATGGCGGCGGCGACGATGGCGGCGGCAATGATGGTGGCGGCGATGATGGCGGCGGCAACGATGGTGGCGGCGATGATGGCGGCGGCAACGATGGCGGCGGCGATGATGGCGGCGGCAACGATGGTGGCGGCGACGGCAGAGGCGGCGGCGAAGGCGGCGGCGAGGGCGGCGACGGCGAAGGGGGCGGCGAAGGCGGGGGAGGCGGCGGCGACGGCGAAGGTAGCGGCAAAGGCGGCGAGCGG